>JACUUM010000076.1 GCA_014859305.1 Coriobacteriia bacterium | reverse complement strand
CAGCGGCCGCGGGCCGGCCGCGGGCGATCCAGCCGGAGGGGCCTCCGCGCCCGCGCCCTCCGCCTCGGGCAGGGGTCCTCCCGTCTTGATGTAGCCGTAACCCGTCTCCGCCGCGCCCGGCACCAGACCGACGGTGACGAGCCAGCCCTCCTCGGCCGCGCGCGCCGCGGACCTGACCACGGCTTCCCAGCGGGTCCCGGACTCCATGATGTGGTCCGAAGGCAGCACGAGCATCACCGCGTCGGGGTCGAGGCGCTCGAGGTAGGCCGCGGCCAGCGCGATCGCCGGAGCGGTGTTGCGCGCCATCGGCTCGCTCAGGTACTCGATCGCCGCCGCCCGCATGGCGGGACGGGTCCCGATGTGGCCCCGAAGCTCGTCGCGCAGGCGCTCTCCCGCCAGCAGGTGCACGGCGCCGGGGCCCACGAGCGGCAGCGCGCGCTCGACCGTCTGGGCGATGAGCGACTCGCCGCCCCAGATCGACAGCATCTGCTTGGGGTTGAGGTCGCGGGACAGCGGCCAGAATCGCGTGCCGCTGCCGCCGGCGAGCACCACGGCGTGCAGGTGGGGGACGGGCCCGGCTTCGGGGGGGTTCGGGGGGGCTCCGGCTTCCGTCATCACGCCGCCCCGGTCACCAGCTCCCGGCCGGCCTCGAGCAGGTCGTCCACGACGCCCATGCTCGGCGCCTCGGCGTAGACCCGCACGAGCGGCTCGGTGCCCGAGGGTCGCAACAGCAGCCACGCGTCGTCCGGCAGGAGGAACTTCACGCCGTCGCGGCGGTCGAGGCCGCGCACCGCGAGCCCTGCGATCTCCTCGCGCTCGATCGAGGGTACCTGCGCGGCGAACGTGTCGCGCTCCGCCGGCTCGATCCTGATGTCGGCTCGCCGGTACTCCATCGGCCCGGTCATCGCGAAGAGGTCCTCGACGAGCTCGGCGAGGCCCAGCCCGCGCTTGGCCATCATCTCGGTCAGCAGGAGCGCCATCGCGAGCCCGTCGCGCTCCGGCACGTGGCTGGGGATGCCGATGCCGCCCGACTCCTCTCCGCCGATCATCACGCCGCCCGCGAGCATCCTCTCGTAGATGTACTTGAACCCGATGGGGGTGGTCTCGCACTCGAGGTCGAGGCGCTGGCAGACGCGGTCGAGCAGCACCGAGGTCGACAGCGTCTTCACGACGGCCCCGCGCATCCCCTTGGCCTCGACGAGGTTACGCACCACGAGCGCGAAGATGCGGTGGGGGTTCACGAACTCGCCGTGGCGGTCCGCGGCCCCGATGCGGTCGGCGTCGCCGTCGGTGAAGAACGCCGCGTCGAAGCCCCCTTCCCGCACGAGCCGGCGACCCTCGTCGACGTGCGGCGGGATCGGCTCGGGGTGCAGCCCGCCGAAGGACGGGTTGTACTCGCCGTGGAGCTCGAGGACCTCGCTCACGCCCAGGTCGCGCATCACCTGCGCGAGCATCCCCTGCCCGGCGCCGTACAGCGGGTCCACCACGACGCGAAGGCCGGCCGACCGGATCGCCTCGCCGTCGACGAGCGCGCGAAGGGCGCCAAGGTAGTCGGTGGTGAGGTCGTCCACCGTGTACGTGCCGTCACGCTCGGGCGGCGGAGGCGTGTCGGGGACGGCGGCCTCGACCCTGCCGGTGACGGCCGGCGGCGCCGAGCCGCCGTCGGCGGTCTTGACCTTCAGCCCCAGCCAGCGTGCCGGGTTGTGGCTGGCGGTGAGCATGATCGCGCCGACGGCGTCGCTCCTGTCCGTCGCCCACGACAGCGCCGGGGTGGGCAGAGCGCAGGTGGAGAGCCGGACGCGCAGTCCGTGCGCAGCGAGCACCCCGGCCGCCGACGCCGCGAACGCAGCCGCCTGGAACCGGGTGTCGTAGCCGACGAGCACCTCGCCGCCGGGGGTGTCCTCGGCGATGACCCGGCCCGCCGCGTCGGCGAGGCGCCGGACGTTGGCGTAGGTGAAGTCGTCGCCGATCACGGCGCGCCAGCCGTCGGTTCCGAACCTGATGGGAGCGGGTGCACCCATGGATCCCTCCTCGGGTCGTCGGCCGCGCCGGGCGCCCTCCCGCGGCGCGACTGTACGCATTCTCGCACATAGCGCGGGGAGAGCGGCGCCTGCGCGGCGCTGCGGCTCCGTCTCCTTCTCTCATTCCCGAACCGAGGTGCCCGGCGGCCGGCGAGCCTGGCGCTACCGGCGGTCGAGCAGCCGCCGGTAGAGGTCGAGGTGCGCCTTCACGAGCCTCGCCGAGGAGGACCGCTCCGCCGCGCGCACTCGGCCGGCCTCGCCCATGCGGCGGGCGCGCTCGGGGTCGGCCAGCAGCGTCAGGATCGCGCCGGCGAGCGCGTTCGGATCGGAAGGCGGAACGAGCAGGCCGGTGACGCCGTCCTCCACCACCTCGGGCAGGCCCCCGACGCGGCTGGCCACCACCGGGACGCCGAGCGCCATCCCCTCCATCGCCGAGTGCCCGAGCCCCTCGGAGAGCGACGGCACCGCGAGCACGTCCAAGCGCGCGGTGTAGGGAGCGGCCGGAGAGACCGCCCCGGTGAAGGCGAGGCGCCCCGGCGGGATGAGCTCGGCCGCGAGCCGCTCGAGCCGGTCGCGCTCCGGGCCGGCACCGACGACCAGCAGGCGGGAGGCGGGCTCCTCGGCGGCGATGAGGGCCGCCGCGCGGACGAAGACCTCGCCTCCCTTGACGTCTTGCAGCCGCCCGACCATGCCGACGAGCGGGCCTTCCGCGCCTGAGACCGGCGCGGGGAGCCCCACTTCGGCCCTCGCGGCGGCCTGCACGGCGGCGACGTCGATGGCGCTCGGGATCGTGACGAGCTTCTCGCGGGGCATCCCGCGGGCCGCCCACTCCTCGGCGACCGCCTCCGAGACGGTCACCATCACGTCGAGGCGTCCGCGCGTGAGGCGCTCCACGGCGTCGCGCGCGAACTGCGCGAGCGCCGAGGCTCCTGCGCGCCGGGGGGCGTCGGGTTCGACCGAGCCGGTGTTGAGCACGAGCGCGCGCACCGGCGCGCCCGCGAGGCGCACGAGGATGTTGGTGAGGTAGCCGGTACCCTGCACGATCGCGGCATCGTAGCGCTTGAGGTACTTGCGGATGCGCGAGCGCGTGCGCAGGAAGTTGGGCGCGTGCAGCGCGTAGCGGTTGACCGTCGCGCCCAGCTCGCGCGCCTCGCGCTCCACCGCACTGTCGGGCAGGCAGATCACGTGCACGTGCATGCCCGCCTCCAAGCAGGCGCGCACGAGCGCGAGCATGCGCACCTCCCCGCCCCCGTAGGTGGGGCCGGGGAAGTTGTTGACGAAGACGATCGTGGCGTCTCTCAGGGAGCGCATCGGCGGTCGGTCAGGCCTCCTCGGCACCGGCGCGCGCAGCGACGTCGTCGAGCAACTCCGCGTAACGCCGCGCGGTCTCGACCCGCGAGAAGCGCGCGGCCTCCTCCTCGGCCGGCCGCCGCAGCGCACCCTCGCGCCACGCATGGTACAGGTCGAGGACCGCCGAGGCGATGTCGGAGGGGTCGTCGGGCGCCGCCGCGCGCACGCCGGCGACGCCGGCGAGCACGTCGCGGGCGGCGCCCTGCCCGGCCAGGAGGAGGATCGGGCGCCTGAGGCCGACGTACTCGGCCAGCTTCCCGGGAACGGAGTGACGGCTCTCCTCGCCGGGCGAGAGGATCGCGACGTTGACGCTGGCGGAGGCCGCCTCCTCGAGTGCGCGCGGGTACGGGACGAAACCCGTCGTCGCGACCGCCGCGCGGACGCCCGCTTGGCGCGCAAGGCGCTCGGCTACTGCCCCGACGCCGACGAAGCGCACCTCGGCCACGTCGGCGAGTGCCGGCTCACGCCGCTCGGCGAGCACGAGGCCCTCGAGGAAGGCGCGCGGCGAGCGCGGACCCGAGAACGTCCCGGCGTGCACGAGCACGAAGCGCCCCGCCGGCGGCGCGACGGCGCGGGGGAGGTCCTCGGGGTCGAAGCCATTCGGGATGAGCTCCACGCGCGTGCCGGGATAGCGGCGGCTGAGGTCGTCGGCGATCGCGGGCGAGACGGTGACGAGGGCGGCGGCGCGGCTCGCGGTCCGCGCCTCCGCGCGGCGCTGCCAGGCCGCATGCAGCGGCGTCGGGGGCACGAAGAAGTGGTTGC
>JACUUM010000075.1 GCA_014859305.1 Coriobacteriia bacterium | reverse complement strand
TCCTCGAGGACCTTGCGTACGGTAGCACCGAATGTGAAGTCCGCCTGCGTTCGGTACACCCATCGGACGCCCGCCGACCCTGGCCTGCCCGCCGAGCGACCCGCGGCACCGGCGTCATTGGGTAGCTACCGAGAGAAGCCCCCTGAGGCAAGGAGTCAGCCCATGCCCGTCCTCGTCGCGTACGCCAGCAGGCACGGCGCCACGCGTGGCGTCGCGGAGACCGTGGCGGACGAGCTGCGCGCGCAGGGCGTCGACGTCGACGTCACCCCCGTGGAGCGCGCCCCCGCGGTGGAGGGTTACGACGGCGCGGTCATAGGCAGCGCGGTGTACAACGCCCGCTGGATGCCCGAGGCGGTGCGCTTCATCGAGCGCAACCGCGAGGCGCTCCGGCGGATGCCGCACGCGTACTTCCAGGTGTGCCTGAGCATCCTCGGCGACTCTCCTCGCAAGGAGCGCATCATCGAAGCGTGGATGGAACCGCCCGCCGAGATCGCCGAGCCGATCTCGGCGGTCACCTTCCCCGGCGCGATCGACCGCGCGAAGCTCGAGGCCGGAGAGCGCCTGCTCGTTTGGCTGAGCCGCGTCCCGGACGGAGACTACCGCGACTGGCCCGCTATCAGGGCCTGGGCGGCCTCGCTCGCCCCCGAGTTCCTGAAGGTGCGCGTCTGACTCCCCGCCGGGTCAGGCCTCCGGGCGCAGCACCTTGTACGCGTGGTCCCACCGTCCGCTCGCCTGGCCGTACAGGATCCACAGCATGCCGAGGGGCTCGAGCAGCCGCGAGCGCTGGATGCCGCCGACGTCGAGGGACTCCCAGCCGAAGTCGTGGAGGAGCCCCGCCACCCGCTCCTTGGCGCCCGCGTCGTCCCCGCACAGGAACATCGTCGGCGGCGCGCACGGGAGGTCGGGGTCGACCATGACCGCGGAGCCCGTGTGGTTGAACGTCTTGACGACCCTCGCGTCGGGCAGCAGCCGCTGCACGAGCTCCCCCGCCGAGTCGTTCCAGCCCAGCGCCAGGTCCATCCCGGCGCCGTGATGCCGCAGCGGGTTCGTGCAGTCGATGACGATCTTTCCGCGCAGGTTCTCCTCGCCCGCGAGCCGGATGGCCGACTCGAGCCCCTCCCAGCTCACCGCGAAGACCACGATCTCGCCGAAGCGGGCGGCCTCCGCGTCGCTGAACGTGCAGCCGGCCGTCCCGACCTCCTCGCGCCACCGCACCAGGTCGGCCCGCTCCGGCTCGCGCGACCCGATGACGACCTCGTGCCCTCGGGCCGTGAAGCCCCGGCCGAGCGCCTTGCCGACGGGACCCGAGCCGACGATGCCGATGCGTTCGGACATGCCCTCCTCCTTCCGGCCGGATGCCCCTAGGTACCCGCAACGCCGCGGGCCGATGCGCCAGGAAGAGCCGTCGGAGCTTCTGGGCCGCGAAGTCGATCTGCACACGCCTGCCTCCCTGAGCCGCTACATCCTAGACGGCGTCTTGCGCGAAGCCGAGGTGCTGTGCGCGCGAGAGTGACTGCGTACGGCTTCAACACATGCTCGACGCCGCTCGGAAGGCGGCTGAGATCCACGCGGGACGTCACGCGCGCGCTCGCCCGCGACGAAGTGTCGGCGCTGGCGCTGGTACGGCAATGGAGATGATGGGTGAGGCGGCGAAGAACGTATCTTCCCGGATGCGCGACGAGTGGGCGGACGATCCCGTGGAAGCGACTCGTGGGGGTGCGCGACAGGCTCGCACACGGCTACTTCGACGTCGACCTCGACATCGTGACGGCGGTACTGCGCCACGATCTCCCGGCACTCATCAGCAGTCTCAAGCGAGCCCTCGCCGAGCCGTAGGACTTCCCCCCTACCCCGCTAGCTGGGCGAGCACGCCGCGCGCGGCGACGATCCCGCTCGCCGAGGACTGCGCGAGACCTCGCGTCACCCCGGCGCCGTCGCCCACCGCATAGAGCCCCGCCACCTGCGTCATCAGCGTGGAGTCGAGCTCCAGGCGCGACGAGTAGAACTTGACCTCCACGCCGTAGAGCAGCGTGCCCGGGCGCGCGACGCCGGGGGCGAGCTCGTCCATGCGGTGGAGGAACTCGAGGATGTCGGCGAGGTGCCGGTAGGGCAGCACGAAGGACAGGTCGCCGGGGGTGGCCTGCGGCAGCGTCGGCTCGACGACCGACTGCCGCAACCGCTCCGGCGTCGAGCGCCGTCCGGCCTCAAGGTCGCCGAGGCGCTGCACGATGATGCCCTCGCCCAGCAGGTTGGCGAGGTTCGCCACCGACTTGCCGTAGGTGATCGGGTCGCGGAAGGGCTTGGTGAAACGCTGGCTGACGAGCACCGCGAAGTTCGTGTTGGCGGTGCGGTCCTCGGCGTAGGAGTGGCCGTTGACCGTGACGATGTCGCCGTAGCACTCCGTCGTGACCTCGCCGTAGGGGTTCATGCAGAAGGTGCGTACCTCGTCGCCGAACGCCCGGCTGTGGTAGATGAGCTTCGCCTCGTACAGCGGTTCGGTGAGGCGCTCCATCACCGGCGCCGGGACCTCCACGCGCAGCCCGATGTCCACGGCGTTGTTCACCAGCCCGATGCCGAGCCGCTCGGCCTCCGCTGCCAGCCAGCCCGAGCCCACGCGCCCCGGCCCGACGATCACGGCGTTCGAGCGCAGCCGACTGCCGTCGGCGAGTTCCACGCCCCGCGCGTGGCCACCGTCGGCCAGGATGCTGGTGACCTCGGTGTCGATGAGGACGGTCACGCCCTTCGCGGCGAGGTGATCCTGCATGCCGGCGAGGACCTTCGGTGCGCGGTCCGTGCCGAGGTGACGCAGGCGCATCGGCACCAGCCGCATGTCCGCCAGCACGGCCTCGCGAACGAGGCGGGCCTCGGTGTCGGGATCCGGGCCGTGCACGCCGGCGTCGGCGCCGAACTCGACCCAGAGCCCGTCGGCGTATGCGATGAGCTCCTCGAGCCCCTCGCGCCCGACGAAATCCGCCAGCCAGCCGCCCACGTCCGGGGTGAGGGTGAGCTTGCCGTCGGAGAACGCGCCCGCGCCGCCCCAGCCGCTCGTGATGTCGCAGCTGGGGCAGCTGATGCAGTACTCCTGCCGCGCCGGGCACCGGCGAGCCTCGAGGCCGTGCCCCTTCTCGACGATCGCCACGCGGCTGCGCCCGGCCCTCACGAGTTCGAGCGCCGCGAAGATGCCGGCCGGTCCCGATCCGACGATCACCACGTCGAACCGCTGGTCCTCGGGCATACGTCCTTCCCTTCCGCTCGGAGCGGTCGCTGCCGCCCCAGGGGGCGCGACCCGCCGCCAGCAGCATACGCCACCGCGCCTCCCACGGCGTGGGTCCGCGCTGTTTACGCGCCGCTCCCCGCTGGAACGAATACGCATCGCAATCGGTACGAGGAGGCGGTGGCGATGCCCGTCGGCACGCGAACGGTCCGCATCTACACGACCCCGACATGACCCTACTGCACCGTGGCGAAGAGGTACTTCGCCGAAAAGGGCGTCCGATACACCGATGTGGACGTGTCCAGCGACCGCGAGGGGCTCGCCGAGATGGTCAGGATCACCGGCCAGTACGGCGTTCCGGTTACGGTGGTGGGGGACCGGGCGATGGTGGGCTGGGACCCCCGCGAGTTCGAGGGCATGCTGGGCGAGGCGGCCGAGGAGACAGCCGATGCCTGACACGAAGTTGAGCGGGATGGGGCACCAGGTACCCCTCGAGGAGCAGACCAGGGAGCGCAGCCAGCATCCCTACGAGGGTCCTGAGGGGGCGCGCCGGGCGCGCAGGATCGAGCGGCCGGTGGCGGTCGTCGGCGCGTCGGCCGACCGCGCGAAGTTCGGCAACAAGGCGGTGCGCGCGTACACCGACGAGGGCTATACGGTGTGGCCCGTGAACCCGAGGAGCGGCGAGATCGAGGGACAGAGCGTGTATGCCGACGTGCGAGACCTGCCGTCCCTGCCCTTCATCGCCAGCATCTACCTGCACGAGGACGCGGCGATCGAGGTGCTGGAGGCGCTCGCCGATATGGAGCGCGAGGCCGGCGACTCGATCGCCGTGGTCTACCTCAACCCGGGCGCCGACCAGCCGCGCGTCATCGCTCGGGCCGAGGACCTGGGACTCTACGCGATCTCGACGTGCTCGATACGCGCCATCGGACGGGCGCCCGAGGAGTTCGGGGCGGAGGGGGCGTAGCGCGCAGGGGACGGCGGCCGGCCTGGCGAGACGGGCCGCACCGACGGTGGCCGGCTGCGGGTCAGCGGTTCTTCGTCGTCGCGTCGCCGAACCTCGTGAAGTTCGAGTTGAACGTGAGGTGCACCACTCCGGTCGGCCCGTTGCGGTGCTTCGCGACGATGAGTTCGGCCATCCCCTTCTCCGGGAAGTGCCTTCGCGAGTCGTCCTCGGTGTCGTCACCGAGCGGTGGGCGGGTGTCGCGGTGGATGAACATGACGACGTCGGCATCCTGCTCGATGGCTCCGGATTCGCGCAGGTCAGAGAGCAGTGGGCGCTTGTCGGGTCGGGCCTCGACCGCGCGCGAGAGCTGCGAGAGAGCGAGCACGGGGACCCCGAGCTCCTTGGCCAGGATCTTCAGCCCCCGGCTTATGTCGGCGATCTCGGTCTGCCGGTTCTCGGACCGCCGGTTCTGCGGCTGCATGAGCTGCAGGTAATCGACGATGACGAGCCCTTGCTCCGCCCCGCGCAGGAGCCTGCGCGCCTTGGCGCGCAGCTCGAGGATCGAGATGGCCGGCGTGTCGTCCACGTACATGTCCAGCCCGTTGAGCTCGCCGGCGGCCTGGGCGACCTTGTGCCAGTCGTCGTCGCTCAGCGCGCCCACGCGCAGCTTGTGCGAATCGACTCGGGCCTCGGCGCACAGCACGCGCTGGATGAGCTGCTCGCAGGACATCTCCAGCGAGAAGATGCCTACGCGCGCGCGGCTCTTGGCCGCGCCGACGGCCATGTTCAGCGCCAGCGCCGTCTTGCCCACCGACGGCCTTGCGGCCAGGATGACGAGGTCGCCCGCGTGGAAGCCGGCCAGCAGGTGGTCGAGGTCCACGAAGCGCGTCGCCACCCCCGTGACGTGCTCCGGCTTGTCGCCGAGCGCCTCGATCTGCTTGAAGCCGGCCTCCAGCAGCTCCTTGATGTCGCGGAAGTTGCTCTGGACGCGCTGGTTCGTGACGTCGAAGATGCGCTTCTCCGCGTCCACGACCACCGCGTCGAGGTCGTCGGGCGCCTCGAAGCCCAGCGACACGATCTCGGTCGCCGCCGCGATGAGCTGGCGCAGGATCGAGGTGCGCTTGACGATCTCGCCGTAGAGCTCCGCGTTGGCGCTCGTCGGCACCACGCGCGTGATCTCGAGAAGGTACTCGCGCCCGCCGGATGCCTCGAGCTGACCGGTCGCCTCGAGGCGGTCGGCCACCGTGATGTGGTCGACGTGCTGACCCCGTCCGTTGAGGTGGCCCATCGCCTCGAAGATGCGCCCGTGCGCGGGACGGTAGAAGTCCTCGTGACGCAGCTTGCCCAACGCCTCGTCGGCGGCGTCCTGGGAGAGGAACATCGACCCGAGCAGGGACTGCTCGGCATCGAGGTTGTGCGGCGGCACGCGACCCGACGAGGACACCGCCCTCAGGTGTGCCTCACCGGCCTTGCGCTCCGACAACGTCCCTCCATCCGACGCGCGCCGGCGCCACGGCGCCCGCGGCGCTACTCGCTCTCGGTCTCCTCCGCCGGCGTGCCGCCTGCCTCCTCGGCCCACCTGGTCTCGGCGCCGGCGGTCTCCTCCGCCCCCGCGGCCTCCTCGGCCTCCTCGGCTTCGGCGGCCTGCTCCTCGGTCGGGGCGGGCGCTTCGGTGGTCGCGGCCTCGGCGCCGGGCACGCCTTCGCCGCCCTCGGCCTCCACCCGCACGTTCACGGTGGCCGCCACGTCCTTGTGCAGGCGGACGGAGACCGCGTGGTCCCCCAGGTCCTTGATGTGCCCGTGCACGTCCAGCTTGCGCCGGTCGATCTCCACGTCGAGCTGGCCGAGGATCGCGTCCTCGATCATCTGCGACGTGATCGAACCGTACAGCCTCCCGCCTTCTCCGGCCCGCGCCTGGATGAGGACGGTCTTGCCCTCCAGCCGCGTGGCTATCGACCGCGCGTCGGTGCGCCGCGCCTCTTCGCGCTTCTCGATGTTGCCCCTGCGAGCCTCGAGCTGCTTGACGTTGCCCTTCGTGGCCTCGACGGCGAGCTTGCGCGGGAACAGGTAGTTCACGGCGAAGCCGCGCGCCACCTCCACCACGTCGCCCTCGCTGCCCTTGCCCTTGAGCTCCTGCAGAAGGATGACCTTCATCGCTGTCCTCTCGTGTGTCCACCCCCGCAGAACGGACCCGCCGAGGGTGCCTCCAACTCTATCCGGGCGCGCCCGGCTCCTCAAGCCGCTGCGCGCCCTGCGGCGCGCCGTCGCGCGGCAGACGCCGGAAGTTCGCCCAGAAGTCGATGAGCCCCACCAGGCTGATCGCGTACGTCGTCAGCTCGACGAAGACCGCGAGCGCGTATCCGAGGACGCGCCCGGTCTTGCGCAGCCCCACGCGTTCGTAGGTGGCCGCGAAGACACCGAGGCCCTGCAGCGCGAGCGGGACCCGCGAGACGAGCAGCGCGTTGAGCGCCGCCGTCTGCAGCCACCCCAGGCCCGCGATCCTACCCGCGGCGAGCCCGCCTATCGCCGCGACCGGCAGCCATAGCACGTGCACGGGCAGGTCGAGCCTCGACAGAGGCGGGAAGCGCCTGACCGTCAGCCCTCCCAGCTGCGCCCCCAACCCGGCGGCCGCTGTCGCGAGCAGTGCCGCGGCAGCGGCGACCTGCAGGTACGTAGCGGGCCATGTGGCGACGAGAAGCCGCTGGACATCCGCCACGCGAGCCATGTCGGCCTCGCCGAGGGTCGACGCGACCAGCTCCACGGCCTCCGCGGCACCGGTCGTCACCTCGCGGACCAGCGTGGTGCCCTTCCACGTCGCCGTGAGCGCCTGGGCGCCGACGGTCGCGGCGAAGGACGCTCCGGTCAGCGCCGTGCCCACCGCGAGCGGCGACCGGGTGCGCAGCGCCAGGACCGCCACCGGGCCTGCGGCCGCCATGGAGACCGCGACGAGGAGCGCCGCCGCCGGGTCGGCCAGGGCCATCAAGCCCGACGCGGCCGCGATGGCGGCGACGGCAAGGACCCGGCTGCCCGACGCCCAGAGCCGCGCGAGCCCCAAGGCAGCCAGCGGCAGCGCGAGGATGGGCAGCCCCGGAAGGAGCAGCCCGGCCAGGACGCAAGCCGCGGCGAGCAGCGTCGTGCGGAAGATGTCGGCCGGGCGGGACACCGGCCTACCTTCCCCTGCCCCGGCCCTCGGTCCGAGTGCTGACCACCGGGACTGAGTAGGGCAGCAACGCCACCTCGCGCGCCCGCTTGATCGCCATGGAGAGCTGGTGCTGGTGCTGGGCGCAGGTCCCGGTGACCCTGCGAGGCTTGATCTTGCCCCGGTCGGTCATGAACTTGCGCAGCGTCTGGGAGTCCTTGTAATCGATGTACTCGACCTTGTCCTTGCAGAACGCGCAGAACTTGCGCTTCGGCCTGCGTGCGTACTCCGCTGACATTCTCCTACCTCCCTCCGACGGCTTGGCCGTGGATGGTTCGTGGACGGCGGAGGGGCCGCCGTCCGGGTCCTTCAGAAGGGGATCTCTTCGCCCTCGAGGTCGTCGATCGGTCCGCCGGCGGCCTGTGCGCCGCCACCGCCGCCGCCGCTCTCACGGCCGCTGAACAGCTCCACCTCGTCGGCTATGATCTCGAGCTTGCTGCGCTTCTCCCCTGCGGGGCTCTCCCACTCGCTCCAGCGCAGCTTGCCCTCGATGCCGACCTTGGCGCCCTTGCGCATGAAGCGCGAGAGCGCCTCGGCGCGCTGGCCGAAGATCGTCACGTCCACGTAGTTGGGGGCGTCCTCCCACTGGCCGGTGCTCGCGTTCTTGCGGCGGTCGTTGACCGCCATCCGCAGGCTGAGCACGGACGTGCCGCCGGCGGTCTGCCGCAGCTCCGGGTCCCTGGTGAGGTTCCCGCTCACGACTACTCGGTTGATGCTCATGAGGCTTCCCATCCCTCTCGTCCTGGTGCGGACACGCGTCCGCCGCGGAGCGAGGATCTAATCGAGGTCCTCGCGCCGCACGAGCATGTAGCGGATCACCTGGTCGGTGATGTGGAGGACGCGGTCGACCTCGGCGACGGAGTCGGCGGGCGCGTGGAACTGGTAGACGACGTAGTCGCCGTCGCTCTTCCCGGCGACCTCGTGGGCGAGCCTTCGCTTGCCCCAATCGTCGACGGAGTCCACCGTTGCGCCGTTCGCGGTCAGCAGTCCCGGGACCCTGTCCAGGACCTGCGCGCGCGCCTCCTCCTCGAGGGAGGGGTCGAGGATGACCATGAGTTCGTAAGCCTTCATCTGTTCACCTCCTCTGGGCTACCGCAGCCCCGGGACCGGAAGGCGTCTGCCCGGAGCAGGAAATGAGCTTACGGAGTGTACCATCGACCCGCCGCCTCCACAACACGCATCCTCTCCCCCGGGTCTGACACTCCGGCCGCTCGTTCGATCAGACGAGCATCACCTCCCCTCGCACGGGGCGGGCACGGCGCAGGGCGCCGGACCCGCCGACCTCTCGGGACTCACGCGGAGCCCGAGCCACAGCAGGATCGACGCGGCGATGCCGAGGAGCGCCTCGGGCGCGGCGGGAAGGCGCAGGCCGACCACTTGGGCGCCGCCGAGACCCAGAAGCCCGACGGCGCCCTCTGACCCCGTCGCGGCTCCACCGGCCTCGACCGGGGCCGCATCGGCCGTCCCCGCGGCCCCGCGGGACACGACGGACCGCTCCGCGGTGACCGCCGGCGGCTCCGCCTCTGCTTCCGCCGCCGCCTTCGCGGGAGCGGGAGCGGCCGCGGTCGATGGCGGCACGCCCGCGGCGACGCCCGCCGGGGCCGGGGCGGATACGGCGCCGGGCCTCGGCGCCGGGGCGTCGGCGGCGGATGCCCGGGGCCCGGCCGCGGGGGCGGCCTGCGGCCCGACCGGCGGCACGGCGGCACGGCTCGGCGCGGGCGCCTCGGGAGGCATCGGAGCCGCGGGGGGCGCCTCGGCGGGCGGCCGGAGCACGCCGAGCGGGTCGACGTACAGCTCGCCGCGCCGCACGCTCACGTGCACGTGCGCCCCCGCCGAGGACGGGTCGCCCGCGTCCGCGGCCGAGCCGAGCACGTCGCCGGCCGCGATCCCGTCACCCTTCGCGACGAACGCCTCGGCCAGCGGCAGGTAGGTGAGCTTGAGGTCGCCGGCGGCCACCGTCACCGCCAGGACCGTGCCTCCTCCCGCGGCGGCGGGCACGCGCCCCACGAAGGACACGGTGCCCTCCAGGCCGGCGCTCACGTCCTCCCCCGCATCCGCGGCGATGTCCGCGCCGCTGTGCGTCCTTCGCGACCCGTCGGGACCCGTGTAGGGCTCGGCGTGACCGAGGAGCACCTCCGACGAGGAGACGGGCCAGACACCTTCGGCTGCCAGAGCGGCGCCCGTCGGCCAGAGCACGCACGCCAGAACGAACACAAGGCACGACAAGGCGCCCGGCGGGCGGGCGTGGACGGGCGTCCGGCGGGCGGGGACGGGCTTCTCGAACATGTCGACCTCCCGGTCGCTCGACGAAGGGGCCGGGAGGGGACGGCTTCTAGAACGTATGTTCGATACGGAGCCGTGAAGTCCTCCAAGAAGACCGAAGCCGCCTCCGGGAGGCGGCTTCGAGCGATCGATCTGGAGCGGGCAACGGGTCTCGAACCCGCGACCTACAGCTTGGGAAGCTGTCGCTCTACCAACTGAGCTATGCCCGCAGGACCTGCGGCGGGGGCTCCGCCGCGGCGGGGGGTATTGTAAACCGTCCCACCATCATCGGCAACGCGCCGCCCGCCTCAGCCGCCCGCCGCGCCGCCGGCCGCCGCCGGCCTCAGGCTTGGCGCGCGGACGCGACCTTGGGCGTGCGTTCGGCGAGCTTGCCGTCCAGCGCCCACAGACCCGCGGCCAGGGCCGTCAGCACGAGCGCGACCGAGACCTTCCGGGGGCTCACGCGGTCCTCGACGCGTCTCCCCCGCGCGACCACCGAAAGCGCGTCCGCGTGGATGTCCATGTCGCCCCCGTGCTCGAGGCAAGCTGCGTTGAACGTGCCGCGCACGCTCACGACGTCCCCCTGATGACGGAAATCGCCGAAGAAGGCGACGCGGCCGGCCTCGCCGGAGGGGAGCCATACCGGCATGCCGGAGTTGTAGCCCCCGAGCTCCGCGCCCTCCTCGATGTTGCGCAGGTGGTAGGCATCGTCGTTGACGTGCAGCCAGGACATGCCGCCGCGGACCATCGCCTCGCCGATCGCCTCGCCGGAGAACTCGATCCGCGTCCCGTCGAGCTCGCCGGGCCGCTCCACGAGGTCGGCCGAGGAGAACCGGTTCGGGCTCTCCGGACCGGGCTGGGTGCGCGCTTGGCCCGAGGCCGAGGAGGGAGAGGACATGACCGCGCACAACACGACGGCCGGCATCAGCGTCCGAAGGCGCATCCTCACCGCCCCCGCACCATCGACACGAAATAGCCGACGAACGCGAACACGGACATGTACTCCAGCCTGCCGAGCCACATCGCGACGATGAAGGCCGCCTTCATGACCGCCGGCATCCCGGGGTTGGTCACGCCGCACGACAGCCCGGTGTTCGCCGCGACGGACACCCCCTCGAACGCAGCCTCGACCAACGGGTAGCCGAAGAGCGTGTTGAGGATGGTCATGAACGCGTACATCGTGAGATACGCCACGGTGATGAGCAGCGCCGTGCGCACGACCGGCGCGTCGAGCGCGTGGTCTCGTACGTGATGGTAGCGGGCACGCACCACCGCGGACTCCGCCGAGATCATCCGGCGCACGTCCTGGAAGAAAGTCTTGGTGATCACGCCGACGCGGATGCCCTTGATCCCTCCGGCCGTCGAGCACGCCGACGCGCCGATCGCCATGGCCGCGATGGTGAACAGCATGCCCACCGTTCCCCACTGGGTGACGAAGGACCGAGCGTAGATGGTCCCGAAGCCCGTGGTGGTATGACCGGATATCAGCTGGTAGAAGGCTTTGCGGAACAGGGTGAGCGTGTCCGGGTAGATGCCCGCGCGCGCGAGCCAGAGCGTCGCCCCGGCCACGAACAGCGTCAGCGTCGCCGCGAAGCTCACCGTCTCGATGTTGCGGCGTATCTCCGCCCGGTCGCCCCGCCACAGCGCCCAGTGCAGGGCGAAGTTCAGGGAGCCCGCCGTGAACAGCACGATCACGAGCGCCTCGTACAGGAACGAGTGGTACAGCACCATGTTGTAGGAGGTCGGTCCGAAGCCGCCGGTGCTGAACCCGCCCATGAACACCCAGATCCCGTGAAGGAACGCGGTCATCGGACGCTGCCCGAGGAACAGCCCGGCCGCGAACAGCGCGGCGGAGCCGACGACCAGCCACGCAAGGCTGACGAGCCAGATCGCCCTGGCCGTGTTCACGACGTTGGGCAGCAGCCGCTCCTCCTTGCCCTCCCCGACGTAGAGCTTGTAGGCCCCCGCGGTGCCCTTGAACAGGAACGTCAGCGCGATCACGATGATGCCCTGGCCGCCCGCGTACGTCAGCAGGGCCCGGTAGGTGTTCATCCCGTACGAGATGTGGTCAAGGTCCTGCATGAGGAAGAGGCCTGTGGTCGTGAAGCCGCTCATGACGTCGAACGACGCGTCCAGGAAGCTGCCGAAGCGGCCCGAGAGCCAGTACGGTATCGCTCCGAGGGTCATCGCGGCGATCCACGAGCCGGATGCCACGACCAGCCCGTGCGTCCAGTTGAGGTCGCGCTCCGTCCGGCAGACGACCTGAAGGGCGTAGCCCGCGATCAGGCATGCCGAGAAGCCGATGATGAGGTCCAGCGCCGGGTCCCACTCTCGGAACGCCAGCGACACCGCGGCGGCGGGCAGCATCAGCAACCCCACGCCGACGAGCACCTTGCCGACGTACTTGCCGACGACCTTGTGGTCCTGCAGCGTGGGGCGCCGGATCACCGCGCGACCATCCTCGCAAGCGCGGCGAGCCCGAGAGCGGCCCCAGCCAGCGCCAGCACGTACAGGGCCTCGGTGAGCATGCCGGCGGCGTAGCGCGGCCAGTCACGGCGCGAGCCGAACCTCGGTATGGGCTGCCGCTCCACGCGGCTGCGAAGGGCCATCCGGCCTTCTCCTTCACGCGCTACTTGCCGGTTAGCGCCTTCTTGAGCGTTCGCTCGTGGGCGACGGCGGTGAACGCGATGACGACGTCGCCGGGCAGAAGCTCGGTGTCGCCGTGGACCGTGACGACCTCCTCGCCGCGGATGACGGCGATCAGGATGCAGTCCACGGGGAGGTTGAGCTCGGCCACCTTCTTGTTGCACACGACGCAGCGGTCGACCGGCAGCTCGATCTCCACGATGGCCGTGTCGCCCTTGCGCAGAGCGGCCAGGGTATGGATGTCCCCGATGGTCGCCTCCTCCTCGATCATCCGGGAGATGATGGTGGTGGAGGATATCGCCTCGATGCCCAGCGCGTTGAAGATCCGCTCGTTCTTGGGGTTGTTGACGCGGCCGACGGTCCTCGGCACGCCGAAAGCGGTCTTGGCGAGCTGGCAGGCGACGAGGTTGTCGTCGTCGTCACCGGTCGCGGCGACGAACACGTCCGCGCGCCCGGCGCCCGCGTCCTCCTGGAACGACGCGTCGCAGCCGTCGCCGTGGATGATCATACCGCGTCGCCCCAGCTCCACGGCGAGCTTCTCGACGACGTCGGCGCGCTTCTCGATGATCGCGACGTCGTGCCCCTTCTCGAGCATCGTGCGCGCGAGATAGGAGCCGACCTTGCCGCCCCCGTTGATCACGATGTACACCGCTCACTCCTCGATGTAGCGCTCGATGCGCGCATACGCGTCCTGCTTGACGGCGGCGACGACGAAGTCCCCGGCCCGCATGAGCGTCTCGGGCTCCGGCAGGAACGGCACGGACTCGCGGACGACCGCGGTGATGCGGAACCGGCGGTCGATCTCGACGTCGCGGACCCGCTTGCCCTCGATCTCGGGGCCGGCGCGGAACTCGATCACCTCGATGTCGCCGAGGTTCACCACGTGGTGGCCGTGGCCGGACTTGATCTTGTCCAGCAGCGACTCGGCGACCAGCGTGGTGCCGCAGACATAGTCCATGCCGAGCTGCTGGTAGGTGCGCTCTCGGACCGGGTTGTACAGGCGCGCGACGACGTGCGGCACCTCGAAGATCTTGCGGGCCACCTCGGCGGCCATCAGGTTGGTGTTGTCAAGATCGGTGACCGCCGCCAGGGCGTCGGCCTCGCGCACGCCGGCCTCCTCGAGCACCTCCTCGTCGAAGCCCAGCCCCTTGAGGGTGACGCCGTTGAACGCGGTCCCCAGCCGGCGGAACGCTTCGGCGTCCTTGTCGATGACGACGACGTTGTGCCCCTCGACCGAGAGCATCGTCCCGAGTTGAGAGCCCACACGGCCGCAGCCGACCACGATGACGTTCATTGTGAGGAGACACCTCCGGTCTCCTTGGCGGGAGTGCCTTCCCCCACGCCGTCCAGGCACCGATTCATGGCACGCTACTCCTGCCCAAGGCGGCCTGTCAACAGGCGGGACGCGCTGCTCGAGACCGTGCTGACCTGGCCTTTAACAAATGGAACGGCGCCCCGGGGGTCGTCCCCGTGGCGCCGTCTCGCTCGCTTGACCGGCGGCTGTCGCTACTTGCCGATCTTGAAGATCTTGGTGCCGCACGACGGGCAGAGCCCCTGCGTGGCCGGACGGCCGTTCTTCATCGTGATCTCCTGGGCGTCCTTGATCTCACGCTTGGTCTTGCACTTGACGCAGTAGCCTTCCTTTGCCGCCATGCCTGCGATCACCTCCATGCGTCTTCGGACTGGCGACGCCGTCGGCGTCGCAATCGCGGTTAGGCCCTCCTCGTGCCGCCCCACCGAGCGGGACATCCAGAAGTTTACACTTGTTCCGTCCGCTGTCGACGCCCGCTGATCAGCAACGCGAGCCCAGACGCCGCAGACAGCCCGCCCCACGCCGCGGCCGAGACCGCCCAGAACGGTCCCGGGAAGAGTCGCACCAGCAGCGAGTCGTAGGGGAACATCCAGGTCCCCGGAGCGAACAGGACGTCGTGGAAGCGCTCGAAGAGCCTGCCGAAGTCGGCCAGGCCGACGAGGGCGGCCAGCCCGGTCACACCGAGGAGCAGCCACCCCGCCGACCTCGCTGCGGCGGCGACCTCCTCGCGCCCGGACCTCCTGGCGGCGGCCCACCACACCGCCGCGCCCAGGATCGCCGCCAGCGCGGCTCCTCGCGCCACGGCTACCAGGTCGCGCACGTCGGCGAGGTGCTCCCGCTCCCGTTCGCCGAACCCGCGCCTGCCCTCCACCGTCCCGGGCAGCCCTCCCTCGGGCGCCCCCGCCGCCACCCGTCGCACCTCCTCGGCGGTGCGAACGGCCGCCTGCGGGCTCAGGCCGGACAGCCCCGGCGCGTCCACGGCCAGCACGAGGGCCCTGGTGTAGGGCGGGAAGTGCACGAGGAGCAGGACCGGGAGCGCGGCCCCGAGGACGGCGAGGGCGAGAGCGCCGGCGGTGCGCAGAGCGGCGCGCGCCGCCCTAGACGGCACTGCGGCGCTCCTGCTCCGCACCGCCGGACGCGACGATGACCCGGTTCCCGCCCTCCGCGGTGGCGGCGGACAGGGCGGCGTCGGCCGCGGACAGGAGCCGCTCGGGGGAGTCCGCGTCGCGAGGGTAGGCGGCCATGCCCACGCTCACCGTCACGCTGCCGCCGTCGACGCGGAGCGCCGCGACACGCTCGCGCAGGTCCTGTGCGAGCGCGAGGGGGTCGCGCCGCTCGGCGCTGCGCCGTCCGCTGTCCGCCACGATCGCGGCGAACTCCTCCCCGCCGTAGCGGCATACAGTGTCCAGCGCCGCCCTCGCGCCGGCGGAGGCGTCGACCGCCGAGCGCGCCGCATCGGCGATCGCGCACAACATCCGGTCTCCCGCGTCGATGCCGAACAGCTCGTTGAATGCCGTGAACTGGTTGATGTCGACGAGGATGACCGACACGGAGCATCCCGTGCGCTGCGCGCGCTCCACCTCGCGCGCCAGGGCCATCTGGAAGTAGCGGCGGTTGTACAGGCCGGTCCTCGCGTCGAGCATGACGCGGGAACGCAGCTCGTCCTCGGTCTCCCTCGCCGAGGACACCAGCAGCGTGCTCAGCATGGCGGTCCCGAACATGACGGTGAGCTGCCACAGGTAGCGGACCGCCACGAAGGTGGGGTTGCGCGCGAGCTCGTTGCCGACGAAGGGCATGTCCACGTGGGCGAGCAGCCCGAGGTACTCGGACCACACGAGGGACCCGTACATCACCGCTGAGGCCAGCGCCAGGAACCAGACGTGGCGGCGGTTCGGGAGGATGAACGCGCCCTCCAGGATGATGAGCAGGTAGATCGTCGCGAACCACGAGTAGACGCCTCCGCTGTAGTGGATGAGCACCGTCGCGACGACCATGTCGAAGAGCAGCTGCGCGTGGTTGAGGAAGGCGATGTTGCCCAGACGGCGGTAGGTGGCCTGGTAGAAGGTGTTGTAGGCGAGCACGAACACGAGCGCCACCGCCGGCACGAGCATGTTCTCGAGCAACTCGCTGAACCGTACGTCGCGCAGGTAGACGGAGCCCCCGAGCACCGAGAAGAGAGCGAGCGCGGCGACGAGCGACCAGCGGATGCGGATGACGAGGCCCACGCGGGCGATGTTGGCCTGGAGCGCCTCGATGTCCTGCTGCGTGGGCTGCTCCCGCCAAGAGACCATGGCGCGGCGCGCGATGCTCTTCACGATCCGGGAAGGCGTCATGGCGAAGGCCTCCAGCTCGTTGACGCCTGGAACGACCGGCCAGGAGAGTGTAGCCCGGGCGGCTGCGCGGCGTAAATGGCAGAGCCTCCCAGCCCGCCCCCTGTCGCCCCGAGGCGCGCCCGGTGGCAGGCCTGTCGCTATACTGGCGCACACGGACGGCCCCGAGGAGAGAGATGCCGCTGTCGACCACCGCCTCCGAGCTCGACGCTCTGCTGCGCACCGTGGCGGCCGTCGGAGGGCCGCTCGAGATCGCGCTCGCACTCGCCGGCGCCGCGCTGCTCGCCCTCGCGGTCGTGCCCGCGGCGCGCGCCTGGCTGCCCCGCGCGCTGTACGCGACGTTCGCGCTGCTCGCGGCGGGCGAAGCGGTGCTCGGATGGATGCACTGGCGCCTGTGGCGGATCGCCGAGGTGGTGAGCCCCGAGACCGGGGCCGTGACGGGCCGCGTGGCCGTCCCGCTGTGGGTCGAGTCCGAGAAGCTCTACGTCTGGGCGCTCGTGCTCGCCGGCATGGCGCTCCTCGTGAGGCGCTACCGGGACGAGCTCCTCCCGTGGCTGGCGGGAGCGGTGGGGCTTCTCGCGCTGGGCGCCTCGCTCACGGGCTCGCCCTTCACCGACCCGCTGCCCGGCTTCCTCGGGCAGTACCGGCAGTACCTCTCCGCGATGCTCTCGGGCGTGCCGCAGGCCGCGTTCGGCGCCTTCCAGGGCATGGAGGCGTCGCGGCAGTTCTACTACAACACGTGGTACATGTGGGTCCACCCGCCGCTGCTGTTCGTCGCGTACGGCGCGTTCGTGGTGAGCTTCGCGGCGATCCTGCTCACGATCCGGCACCGTCACTCCAGCTACGAGTCGGTGGCCTACGGCTGGGCGCGGCTGGGCTACCTTCCGCTGACAGCGGGCATGCTGCTCGGCGTGCCATGGGCGATCATGGCGTGGCAGGGCGAGTCCTGGTGGTGGTCGGGCAAGGTCAACATGTCGATCATGATGTGGCTGCTCTACACCGCCTACCTGCACGGCCGGCTCTACCTGCGGCGGCGCGGGATGTGGCGGTGGGTCGTCGCGCTGGCGGCCCTGTCCTTCGTGACTCTGGCTCTCACGTACCTGGCCACCTACGTCGTCCCGGGAGCCCACAGCTATGCGTAGCGAGAGAAGTCTGCCCGAGCGCCGGACCCCCCTGCCCGAGGGCGCCACGCAGCCGGCTCGCTGGGGCTGGGACTTCACGCTGATGGTCGTCACCGTCGGCCTGCTGGCGTCGCTGGGCCTGCAGAGCTTCCTCGGCACGCTGTATTCGTGGTGGGCGTACCGCGCCGTCCCCGGGTGGGAGCAGTTCGGCTACACAGGGTTCGTCACCGCGATGAACGCGGTCGCCGCGCCGCAGGTCGTCGCGCTCGTGGTCGTCATGGGCCTGTGCGTCCCCAGGCGGCTCTTCTCGCGACGCGTGCTCGCCGGCGTCTCCGCCGCGATGCTCGGCGGCGGGCTCGCCGTCTGGGCGCTCGCCGGCAGCTTCGCTGAGGGACTCGCGGCCTACCTGCTTCTCGCCGCGCTCATCCAGCTCGCCGTCGTGGCGCTCACGGTGGCGGGCACGCGCGCTCCGAGCTACCTGACCGAGGGCCGCCTCACGAAGCTGGGCTCGGGCCTGCTGCACCTGGGCATCGTGCTGTTCGCGGTCGTGATCGTGGCGCTGCAGGCCAGCCCGCTGATGCTGCCGGTCTTCTGGGCGTCCACGGTGCTCGTGCTCGCCGGCAGTGCGCTGTCCTTCTACGCGGGACCCGCGCAGAGGGCCCTGCTCCAAGCGTCGGGCCGAGGCTGACGGCAGCCGGACCCCAAGGCCGTCGGCCGCAAGGCGGGGCCGGGGGCTCCGCTCCCGCTAGAGCTCCCGGATGAGGGCCGTGACGAACTCCGCCGCGACGCGCAGGTTGTCCTCGGAGACGTTGTCGGTCGTGTCGGTCTTCCAGTGCCGGTCGGGCAGGCGCCCGTTGATGTCGAAGGCCATGACGCTCATCGCCTTGTAGCCGCGGGCGAGCGCGGGGACGGCGTCCGAGGACAGCCCCCCGTACGCGCGGGAGCGCACGGGCAGCTCCTGCTCGCGCGCGACGCGCTTGGCGATGGAGGCGAGGCGCCGGTCGCCGCGGTGGCGGCGCGCCATGCCCTCCTCGGTCACCCAGCTCACGTTGCCCGAGCCGACGTTGTCGATGTTGATGACCGTCGCCTCGCGCAGCTCGTCGCCGTGCGCTTCGAGCAGCGCGCGCATGCCCCAGCAGCCCGCCTCCTCCGCGCCGGTGGCGACGAACCAGACCTCCTTGTCGGCCAGCCCGCGGTCGATGCGCTCGGTCACCCTGCGCCGGATGCGCGAGGCCTCCTCGGCGGCGAAGCGCGGGTCGTCCAGCGCGTCGTAGGACGCCCGCCCCCCCTTGAAGCCGAAGCCTTCCTCGTCGTCGTCGCTGAAGTTCTCCCAGCTGCCGATGTTGCGGCCCTCCTCGCGGGCGTCGAAGGCACGCCCGACGCCGAGCCAGTCGCGCACGCCGCGCCGCTCCTCGTCGGCCTCCCCGCGCCGCCGGCCGAAGAGCCCGCGCCGCCGCGGACGCTCCTCGGTGCGCTCGGAGCGGGAGCGACCCTGCGACCCGTCGCCGTCGGACGGCTCCTCCTCACCAGCCTCGGGCAGCAGCGAGCGCTGCCCCGCGATCGGGCCGGTCTCGCCGCTCCAGAGGTCCTCGGCGAAGCTCTCGTCGAAGGCCTCGGGAGCGTGCGCGGGCGAGTAGGTCAGCAGCGCGTCGGCAGGCACCGCTTCCTCGGCGAGGTCCTCCTCCTCGGCCCGGGGGGCGGGCTCGCGCTCGGGCGCTCGGGACCGCTCCTCGAGCGGCTCGGGCACCACGCGCTCCATCACGCCGAGGAGCGCCGCCACGCCGGAGGCGTTGTCGTTGGCCCCGTCGACGAACGGCATCGCCAGCTCGCGGTGCACGCTGATGGACGCGGGCACCACCAGGTAGGCGGCTATCGCCATGGTCGCGTACCACAGCCACGGGTCGAGCGCCGCGGGCAGCACCGCCTGCGCGAGGATGAAGACCGGCACGAGGAAGGTCGCGTACTTCATCAGCGCGAAGGTCAGCGTGTGGTTGCGGACCATCCCCGGCGAGGCCGCCAGCGAGGCCTTGGCCGAGTCGTAGTGCGCCACGACGACCACGCGGCGCACGCGCTCGCCTCGGCGTGCCTTGGGGACGTGCCGGGCTATCACGTTCTGGCTCGGCCCCTTGGGCATCACCGAGGACAGGCCGAAACGCGAGTCGAGGTCGAACCACATGAGCGCCGCGGTCAGGACGGAGACCCCCAGAGCCGGCCACAGCAGCTCCGGCAGCGCGCCGGAGGCGGCGGCGGCGGCGATGGTGAGCAGATGGTAGACGACGAACGCCCACGAGTCGGTCCTCGGGCAGAGGAACTCCTGGCGCTCCACGTCCAGGCCCCGCCTGCGGAACACGCCCTCCAGGTACCCGGCGGCCTCGGCCTCGGTGTCGGTGGTGGCGGGCCGCGGCCCGATGACGTCGGCGAGCTGGCGGACGTGCAGGATCTCCTCGGGCATCATGCCTCCTAGCCGTCAGGAGCACGCGAAGGGACGGTGCGCCCGCGCACGTGGTCAGGGTACCACTGGGACACTGGGACCGTCAGTCGCCGGCGGCGCCGCCCGCGGCCGCTTCCGGCGGCAGCAACGATGCGTCGGCGACGGTGCGGCTCAGCGTGAAACGCTCGCTGCGGCCGTCGACCTCGATCTGGTCGATCGCGACGAGGCGGCGGGGCATCTCGGCGGTGTAGTACAGGATCGCGGCGCCGTGCGGGATGTGCGGGTCGGGGCGCAGCTCCGAGAAGTGCACGCCGCCGGTCGTGCCGGGGCCGAGCATCCACGTGCCGTCGTCGCGCGTCAGCTGCGGGGAGTGCGTGTGCCCGAAGAGCACCGCCTCGGCCAGGCCGGTGAAGGGCGGCGCGCTCTCGGGATCGTGCACCGCCACCACGCTCGGCGTCGCCTCGCCGGCGGCGATGCGTTCCCGGACGTCCTCGGCGCCCTCCTCGCCCAGGCGCCGCGCGGTCCCGGTGTCGGGCTCGAAGCCCGTGCTCGCGCCCAGGGGGTCGCCGACGCCATAGACGGTCAGCCCCTCGAAGGACGCCGAGGAACGGTCGAGCACGGTGACGTTGGGCAGCCCGCGCAGCTCGGCCAGCACCGCCGGGGAGTCGTGGTTGCCCGGCACGTACGCGATCGGCACGGTCGCGGGGAGGCTGGCCGCGGCGAGGGAGGCCTCGACGGCGGAGCCGTAGTTGACCGCGTCGCCGGTGTGGATCACGAGGTCGACCTCGAAGCGCGAGGCCAGGTCGCGCGTGAGCTGCTCGCCGACGGGGTCGAGGTGGGTGTCGCTGACGTGCAGCACGCGGAAGGTGCCCTCCATCGCGCCCCCGGACGCGAAGCTCTGCGGGCGTGCGTAGTAGGTGGCGAGCTCGCGCGTGAACTGCGACACCTTCTCGCGCGCGCCCTCGACCGTGCTCACTCGCTCCTGCACGAGCTGCACGAGCGAGGGCGCGTAGGACAGCGCGCCGGTATACGTCGGCCGCTGGAACGCCGTGGCGTCGAAGGCCAGCGCGGTCCAGCCGACGAGCACCGCCGGCACCGCCACGCCCAGCGCCGTCGAGGCGGCGAGCACCCACAACCGGTGCCGCAGCGACCAGCCGACGAACGCCGAGGCCACGGCGGCCGCCAGCAGACCGGTACCGACCGCCTTCCACGCCCCGCGCCGCAGGCTGTCCGTGAGCTCGGTCTGCGCCACCTCGTCGGGGACGCCGTTCTCGGCCAGGCGCTGGAGGCGCGGCACGTCGACCTCTGTGAGCGTCGCCTCGAGGCGCACCGGCGCCGGGTGGGTCGGCGCCGAGACGCTGCCGAACGGCGGCGCGGTCAGCGTGGTGCGCCCCTCCAGGGCCGGTGCGGTCGCCACGCTCACGCGCGCCGGCCCCACCGGGAACTCCGCGCGCGCGAAGGCGCCGAAGGCGACCAGGCCCACGACCAGGGCGAGCGCGAAGGCCGCGGGCGCCGAGACGCGATGCCACGCCCGCACCGCCCGTGCCGTCAGCGGCGGGATGCGCCGCGATACATGTCGGATGATCGGGTTCACGCTCCTCGACGCAGCGAACGCCGTGCCTCGGATGGTCCTTCCAGCCGCCGGCCCTACGGTTCCCGCGGCGGGGGGCCGGGATGGCGGTTCCCGCGGTCGCGGATCCGGTGACGCGAGTGCTCCGCGCGCACCTTCGGGTCCTCACCATGGAACGCGCGCGCCCGCGCGGGGGCCCCTCGCTCCTTCATCGGGCTCACACCACCTCCGCGACCTCGTCGCCCAGGATAGCGCGCAGGTCGTCGGCGGCGCACTCGCCGATCGGACGGATGCCGGACTTCTCGACGAGCACGTCCAGCACGTTCGGCGTGACGAACGCCGGCAGCGTGGGCCCGAGGCGGATGTCGGTGATGCCGAGGTGCAGCAGCGTCAGCAGGATGGCGACGGCCTTCTGCTCGTACCACGACAGCACGAGCGAGAGCGGCAGCTCGTTGACGCCGACGCCCGACGCCTCGGCGAGCGCGACCGCGATCCGGATAGCACTGTACGCGTCGTTGCACTGCCCGACGTCGAGGAGGCGCGGGATCCCCCCGATCTCGCCGAGCTTGCGGTCGAAGAAACGGAACTTGCCGCAGGCCAGCGTCAGCACGACGATGTCGGCCGGGGCCTTCTCGACGAACTCGGTGTAGTAGTCGCGCCCGGGGCGCGCGCCGTCGCATCCGCCGACCAGGAAGAAGTGACGTATCGCCCCGGAGCGCACGGCTTCGAGCACCTGCGGCGCCACGCCGAGGACCGCGTCACGCCCGAAGCCCACCATCACGCCGCCCTTGTCCTCGGCATCGGTGAAGCCGGGCATGGCGAGGGCCTTGTCGACGACGGTGTGGAAGTCGCCCTCGACGTGGGGGACTCCGGGGAAGTGCACCGGACCGCTCGTGAACAGCCGCTCGCGATACGAGTCGCGCGGCGGCATGAGGCAGTTCGTCGTCATCAGGATCGCGCCTGGGAACGCCTCGAACTCGCGGTGCTGGTTCTGCCACGCCGTGCCGTGGTGCCCGTGGAAGTGCGGGTGGCGCTTCAGCTCGGGGTACGCGTGCGCGGGCAGCATCTCGCCGTGCGTGTAGACGTCCACGCCCCTGCCGGCCGCCTGCTCGAGCAGCAGCTGGAGATCGCGCAGGTCATGACCCGAGATCAGCACCGCCTTGCCCGGCCGGTGACCGAGCGGGACCTCGGTCGGCACGGGATGGCCGTACGTGCCGGTGTTGCCGGCGTCCAGCAGCTCCATCGCGCGCAGGTTCGCCTTGCCGCACTCCAGCGCCAGTGCGACCCAAGCGTCCAGGTCGAGCGAGCGGTCACCCAGCGCGGCGAGCGCGCGGAACAGGTACGCGTAGACGCCCGGGTCCTCCTGCCCGAGGATGCGCGCGTGATGCGCGTAGGCGGCGACGCCCTTGCAGCCGAAGAGCGTCGTCCGCTGCAGCGCCACCACATCGGGGTCGCGGGAGGCGTCCCATGGGCCGCCGAGCTCGGCGCCCTGCTCGGCCTTGCCCTCCACCGTCGCGGCCGGCGCGAGCGAGGCGTGCTCCCCTGCGCCGTCGGCGCCCGCCTCGAAGGCGAGCTCCTCGCGCAGGCGCACCGCCTCGTCGACCTTCTCGGCGATCGAGGCGGCGTCGAAATCCACGTTCGTCAGCGTCGCGAACAGCGCGTCGGCCGTGAAGCGCGCGGCCTCCTTGGCGCCGACGCCTCGCTCCTCGGCCGCCAGTGCCACGACCGCCAGGCCGCGCAGGGCGTTGACGAGCAGGTCCTGCAGCGCCGCCACGTCCTCCTTCTTGCCGCACACGCCCACCGTGGTGCACCCCGTGCCCTTGGCGGTCTGCTCGCACTGGTTGCAGAACATCAGGTCTCCTCTCGGTCCGGCTGCCGGCACTCATCCGGTCAGCACGCTCGGCGAGGACTACCCGTGGATGAGCGCCGGCAGACAGGCGGTGCACACCCACGTGCTCTCGCCCTTGACGCGCACCGGCATCACGGGCCGTGCGTCCTCGGTGGTGCCGCAGCGGAAGCAGCTCTGCGCGACGTAGGTCCGGGGGCGCTCCTCGAGGTGCGCCTCCACCGCGCGGTGGTCGAACGGGACCGCCTCGCGCGTCTCTACCGTGAGGGCGCCCGTGGGGCAGACGCCCAGGCAGAACCCCGCCCCGTCGCAGAGCTCCTCGCGGATGACGCGCGCCTTGCCCCCGACGATCTCGATGGCGCCCTCGGCGCAAGGGCTGACGCACACGCCGCACCCGTTGCACAGCTCCTCGTCGATCCTCACGATCTGCCTCGTGGCCGTCTCGCTCATCTCGTCCTCCCTTCCATCTCCCGGGCCGCCTCTTCGCCGCCGGGACGTCCGCCGAGGCGGCGCAGGGCCCGGACGGGCCGGTCCAGCATGTGGGCCACGGAGTCCGCCGCGTGGCCGTGGAACATCGCGGGGGGTCCGGCGTAGCGCATGACCGCGCGGGCCGTCTCCCGCATGGCCGGTCTGTAGCAGTGCTTCGGGCAGTTCTTGCACTGCGGCTTGGGGTCGTGGGGGCAGAGCGCGCGACGCCGTTCGGCGTAACGCAGGAACTCCGCGCACTCCTCGCAGACGGCGGGCACCCTGTCGCCGTAGGCACCCAGCCTCGCGCCGAGGCTCTCCAGCGGCCGCCGCTGCCCGCCCGCGTGGTTGCCGCGGCAGTAGATGGCCTGGAAGTCCCCCAGCACCCGCACGTCTCGCGCGACCTTGCGGTCGCGCAGCGCCCGCTCGACCCTCTCCCCCGCCGCCGGCATCGCCGCTCCTCGCCCTCGTGACCCGCTCCGCGGTCGCAGCCGCGTCTCGTCCGCCCGCGGATCGTCCGCCTCCTGCACCTGGAATCTAGGCGCGCGACGGACGCCGTTCCTTGACGGACGTCAAATCCGGGAAGAATCCTCAGGGTTCCGATAAGGTTTCGAGCCGAAGACCGATCGCGCCGTCCTATGACGGCGGCGTCGGCGCGAGGACGGCCGCGCCGCAAGCGGCGGCACGGCGGCGAAGGAGGGAGGCGCGCGTGGCGGGACCCGGAGGCGGGCGCGCCGACGTCTTCACCGCGCTTCGCGAGTGCCGGCTGTGGCGCGCCGCCGACGACGACGCCGTGGCTCGACTCGCCGCGCAGGCCCGCGTCACCGACCTGCCGTCCGGCTCGCGCCTGGTGACCGAAGGCGAGGCCGCCGGGTCCTTCGGCGTGATGGTCGTCGGGCGCGCACGGGTCTTCCACCTCGGCGCGGACGGCCGGCGGTTCACGTTCGAGGACGTCGGCTCGGGCGACCCGGTCGCCGCGGTCGCCGCGCTGGCGGGCTCGCGCTACCCCGCCAACGTCGAGACGGTCACGCCGGCGACGGTCGCCTGGCTGCCGCGCGAGGCGCTCTTCGAGCTCATGGCCGAGGAGCCCGACGTCGCCCGGAACATCGTCGCCGACCTCGCACGCCGCGTCGTGAACTTCACCAGCGTGGTGCAGACGCTCGCGCTCGACGTGCCCTCACGGCTCGCCCGCTACCTCTTCGAGCGGGCGCTGGCGGCCGGGCAGGCGACCACCCAGGGACTCCAGGTCGACCTCGGGATGTCCAAGAACGAGCTCGCCGCCGCGCTCGGCACCGTGCCCGAGACGCTGTCGCGCGCCTTCGCGCGCTTGCGGGACGAGGGGCTCGTCGACGTGCACGGGAGGCGCGTGGTGGTGCGCGACGTCGGCGCCCTGGCCCGCATGGGCGCCGGGTACGAGGAGGGCTAGCGCCGGCGTCGGCGCTACCGCAGCGTCGTCATCCGCTCGCGCAGTTCCGCGTACCGCTCGGGGGCGTCGCCGACGAGCGCGTCGTAGGCCGCCTGTATCGGCTCTCCCGGGGAGGCCGGCAGCCGTTCCGCCATGCGCACGAGCTCCCGCTCCCGCTCGTTGAACCGCGCGGAGAGCCGGTTCGCGCCGGCGAGATCGCCGTCGAGGAACGCCCGGTCGGCCTGCTCGGCGAGGTCGAGCATCCGCAGCCGCTCCTCGGTGTACTCGACGTAAGGCGCCAGGTCGGCCTCGGGCATCGCCGCGGCCGCCTTCACGAACAGCGTTCGGGCCCGGCCCACCTCCCCGGCCGCCTGCCGCGTGAGGTCGAGCGACTCGCGCACCTCGTCGCGCTCGTGCCGGTTGTACAGCTCCACCGCCTTATCGGAGCGCTCCTCGGCGGTGAGCAGCAGCTCCCAGCCCTCCTGGGCCGGGCCGATCGCCTCGGCCGCCTTGGTCGTGGCGTCCAGCAGCGGGCGCGCGGCGTCCAGCAGAGCGGCGCGCGCGCGAGCCGCTTCCGCTCCGTCGCGGGCGCGCTCCGCCTCCCCCGCCGGCAACTCCTGCACGGCGCCCTCGAGCAGCTCGGCCGCCTCCCTCGCGTCTCTCCGGGACCCGCGCAGGTCCTCGCTGACCTCGGCCGCCTCCTCGGCCTGCCCGGGACGCACCTGTCCGCGCACCAGCCCGTCCACGCGCGCGATCGTGACGTCCGCGCGCTCGATCAGCCGCGTCGCGCGCGCCACGTCCTCCCGAGCGGCCACCTGCGCGGACACCCGCCGGTAGGCCAGCACGCCGAGGACGAGCGCGGCCGCGAGGACCGCGAAGGCCAGCGCGAACACGGCGGCGCGCGTGCCAGCCGCGCTGCGGGCGGCGGGCCCTTCCGGCGCCCCCGTCGCGGGTTCGCCCGGTGGCGCGGATCCCTCCCGGGTCACGGGTCCCCCCGGGTCATGGCGTCGCCCCCGAGACCGAGGGGAGCTCCATCACCGCGCGGCCGGTGTCGCGGTCCAGATCCAGGGTGCCGCCGTGCGAGTCCGCGACGCGCCGGGCGATCCACTCGCC
>JACUUM010000074.1 GCA_014859305.1 Coriobacteriia bacterium | reverse complement strand
CTGCACGGCCTGGGCGTGATGCTGGTGAACCAGTATCCCGTGACCGCAGGAGTGAACGACGACCCCCAGGTGCTCGCGGAACTCTTCCGGCGCTGCACCGACGCCGGCTGCCCGCAGTACTACGTGTTCCAGTGCCGCCCGACCGCCGGGAACCGGCCCTTCCAGATACCGATCGTCCGCGGGTTCCAGCTGGTCGCCGAGGCCCGCTCCCGTCTCTCCGGCCTGTCACGGCGCGCCCGGTTCTGCCTGTCGCATGAGAGCGGGAAGGTGGAGGTCGTCGGCATCGACGAGGACCGCATCTACGCCCGGTACCACCGCGCGAAGGACCCCGCCGACGAGAACCGCATGCTGGTGCTCGCCCGCGACGACAAGGCCCTGTGGCTGGACGACCTGACCTCCGCGAACGAGGCTCGCTGGCCCGCGACCGCGTAGGCAGCCGCACCTCTACCGCGAGCCTCCCCTCGGCAGCGCGAGCACGAGCGCGCGGGGGTCGGGTCCTGCCGCGAGCACCGAGGCCAGCACCCCTCCGGCGTCACCGCGGCCGGCAAAGGCGACGCGCGCTCGAGGCGTGCGTTCGGCTATGTGGAGTCGCGCGCCCATGGAGGCGGTGTACCCCCCGAGGGCCGGCAGGAGCGGCGCGGGCGCGAGCCCACGCGGGACCCCGCCTGCCGGACCGCGCCCTAGCGAGTCTTCCAGGAGAGGTCGAAGCGGCCCGTCGCTCCCGCACCCAGGGCGGTGAGGCGGTAGGGACCGCTGTCGGGCAGCGGGATGCCGATCCTGTCCTCCTCGGAGCCGGTCACGGTCGTGCTCCACACCTGCCGGCCGTCGGCTCCCAGCACCGCTACGGTCATCGAGCCCTCCCGAACCTCGACGCGGTAGTCGAGGCGGAGCTCCCGGGCTCCGCCCACCGACAGCTCCCGGGATTCGCTGCCTTCGAAGGCGCCGAACCGCGCCTGCCAGTCACGGCCGCCCCCCGAGGCGTTCCAACCGGAAAGCACCTCGCCGCCCTCACAACCTGCGAGCAGCGCCACCGCGAGGAGGAGCCCGGCGAGGACCGCTCCCGGACGTCTCGGATACATGGTCCGCCTCCCGTCGACATGAGGCCACCGATCGAAGAGGCATCCAGCTTAGCGCAGCCCGCCCTTCTTCGCAGCCCTTCCGCGGGCTCTCGCGGCGGGCCGAGCGGCGGTCAGCCCGAAGGGCCTTGCCGAACCGACTCGTCGACGAAGCGCGACGCGATGTGCGAGCCGTCGCAGAACGGCTTGTTGGCCGAGGCCCCGCAGCGGCACAACGTGACCCGGTTGCGGACCTCGTACGGCCGGCCCTCGGCATCCGCCACCCGGACCCGGCCGCGTCCCCACAGCGGCCCGCTGACGCCGAGATGCGGATCCTCCACCAGCGCGATCGACGGTTCGAGCTCAGGCTCCATCGGCTCGCCCGTCTCGGGGTCGCACGCCACGTACCTGCCCGAGGGACACAGTTGCGCCTCCTCGATCGCCAGCGCCAGCACCTCCGGGTCGTCGCAGCGTTCGATGAGGTTCCGCAGCCCGCCGGCCCGATCGCAGAAGCGCGCTTCGGCGCAGAGCCTGCGCGCGTCACGCAGGAGCAGCCGGAGGCCGTCGATTGTCACCGACTGCTCCATGTACGACCTGTGCCCGGCGGTCTCGGTGCCGTCGAAACCGACCTCGGTATGCGTCCAGTCGCAGAACGGCTTGGTACGCGAGGCGCCGCAGCGGCAGAGCATGTGGCGCTCTCCGACGTCGAGCCGCCCGGTCTCGCGCCATGCCACCGACTCGCCGGCCTCGTCGGTCACGATCTCGGCACGCACCAGCGGCACGCCGCCGGATACCGTGTACGGCCCGTCCTCGTTCACGGCGATCCTCATGCGCTGCCTGCGCTCGTCCACGCGCCACCCCCCGGGCACCGTCACACACGCGAATCTACCCGTCACGGCGCAGGTGCACGACCTCGACCCCGTCCGAGGGCCGCGACCGTCGCGCCCGCTGCCCGAGCGCCTCGGCCACGAGGCTGCGGTGGCACCTGCGCGGGTCCTCCTCCCAGCACAGCAGGCAGGTGCGTCGTGTGCGCGCGAGCCGGAGGAGCGCGTCGAGCTCCTCGGCGCGTCCTTCGAGAAGGCGGCGGAACGCGGGGGCGAACCCGGAGAAGGGCAGGCTCCCCTCACGGAGCGGGATGCGCAGCTCCGGCGGCGCGCCGAACTCGCGCATGCTCACGTAACGCACGCCGACGGCCTCGAGCCGCTCGGCGAGCGCCTTCTTGGAGAACCCGGGCCTGCGGCTTCGCGGCAGCTGCCGCACGTCGGCTACGAGCTCGATCCCTTCCGCCAGCACGCGTCGAAGCCACGCGTCGGGCCCGTAGCCCTGGTACCCGATGGTCCAAAGCGTCGTCATGCAGAGGACATACCCCTCGTGCCTACGGTGCCCCAGCCGTCTCCCCCAGTATGCCCGCCAGCTCCTCGGCCTTCTCGTCGGAGTAGAGGTGCGCGGCGTAGCGCACCTCGCGCCCCTCGCCGTCGGGCGCGAAGAACGAGACCGCGCGTCGCTTCGCGAGCGCGTCGACGCCCCTGACGTAGGGCAGCACGACCACCTCCAGCCCTCCGCGCGCCCATCCCTCGCCGATCGCGACGTCGCGGACCGTGGAGCGGGGGAACTCGACGGCGGGGAAGCGGCCATCCTCGAGCAGCTCCAGCTCGGCGAGGCTCGGCAGCGCCGCCGCGCCCACCGAGGAGACCAGCCAGCTGGCGACGAACAGCCCGAGCGCGACCAGCAGCGGCCGCCAGTCGAGGCGCAGGAGGGCCCAGACGGCCCCCGCGGGCGCGAGCGCCAGCAGGAGGCCCTGCGCCCAGATCCACGCGCCGTAGGCGGGAGCGGAGACGCGCGGACCGGCCACCGAGACCGAGTCGGCGTCCACGAGCACCCTGACGCGGCCCATGAACCGCGCCGGCACACGGTAGGACCAGCCGTCGAAGACCGCCGCGTCCGGCGGTACCCGCGCCTCGAACAGCCCGGACTCGAACGCGCTCGCCTCCCGCACGGCGCCGCGCTGATCGCCGGGCCGCGAGAGCATCCTCGAGATCGTCCAGCCCATGTAGCCGGCCAGCGCGAGAGCCGTCGCCGCGACGATCGCCCACCGCCAGGGTTCCATCCTCAGCATCGGCCCTCCCGTTCGCCCCCGAAGAGGGCTCCGCTCCGGAACCCGGCGCTCATCATCGCCCCTCGGGGGGTCCGCCGCCAGCCCCCCGATGCCGGCGGACCTCCGCCGCGGGGCGCTCACTCCCGGTGCGAGCCGGGTCCCGAGCCGTAACGGCGCAGCACGATTGTGTAGGCCGAAAGCGCCAGGATCACGGCGGCCGTTCCGATACCCGCCGAGAGAGCCTGTCCCGCCTCCGACTCCCTGCCGAGAAGGAACTCCAGGTAGCGCGTGCTCATCAGGGTCACCACCAGCCCGATGAGGTAGGTCTTCAGCTCGTCCAGGTCGCGGATGTCGAAGGCCAGCACGGCGTAGCGTTTGCCGAGGAAGACCGATCTCAGGCCGAAGGCGAAGGTCAGGAAGATCACGGCCAGGATGGTGGCGTCCACGACCTGCACGAGCATGAGCACCACCGGCTGGGGGCGGATGTCGAACGCGGCCAGCAGCCGGTCGGCGCCGTTGGCAGCCAGACCCGAGACGAACAGCACCGCCCCGACGAGGCGCACGAGAGCCAGGACGAACGTGAGGACGGCGGCGCCGGCCATCACGAACACGCCCAGGTTCACGCCCGCTACGTGCAGCGGGCGCATGTAGCGCTCCTCCTTGCTCATCACCGGTTCCACGGGGGGGTTGTACCCGCCCGGGCACCGGCTGCCGCTACGGCCGCTGCCGCTACGGCGACTCCGACCGCTCGGTCAGGTAGTCGATGACCACCTGGCGCTCACGCGCGTCGAGCTCGGCACCGAGGGAGATCATGCGGTCGACGGTGGAGGTCCAGCCCTCACGGTCCTTGTCCTCGGCGTAGACCCTGTCGAGGCTGTGGCACGGCGTGCAGCGCTCGTTCACCAGCTCCTCGCCCTCGGCGAGCGTCTCCTCGGGAGGCGCGGGCGCCGTCGCCTCCTCACCCGGCGTGGTCTCTTCCGGCCGCGGGGTGACGCCGTCGCCGTCCCCGTCGCACCCCGCCAGAAGCGTGGCCGACAACAGCAGCGCGAGCAGCAGCGCGCCGGGCCCGCGCACCCCCGACCCGCGGCCGCTGCGGTGGCTCAGGTTCATCCGTTCCTCCGCTCGTCTCGGGTGACCCCGATAGCATTCCCCTCACGGCCGGTCACGGCGCGGGGCTCGCCTCGGATCCGCCGCGGGCGAGCTCCTCGGCGATGCCACGGCGCACCATCTCGGCCACCGCGTCGGCCTCCCGTTCGTCGGCGTAGGCGTGCCGAGGCCAGAAGAAACCGCGCAGCCCGTCCCCCGGGCTGCGCGGCACGACGTGGACGTGCAGGTGCGGCACGCTCTGCGAGACGCGGTTGTTGACCGCCACGAAGCTCCCCTCGGCGCCCATCGCGCTCTCCATCGCGCGGCTGGCGGCGCGCACGACCCGCATGAGGGGAGCCACCAGCTCGTCGGGCAGGTCGCCGAGCACCTCCACGTGGCGGCGCGGCACCACGAGCGTGTGGCCGGGGATCAGCGGGCGCACGTCGAGGAACGCGACCACGGCATCGTCGGCGTGCACGATCCGGGCGGCGTCCTCGCCCGACACGACACGGCAGAATCGGCAGCCCCTGTCCACGTCCCTCTCCGCTCTCACCCGCGCCAACCGTACTTGTCCGGGTCGGGACCGAGCCGCTCGCCCCGGTCCAGCGCGTCGATCGCGGCCATCTCGTCCTCGGAGAGCTCGAAGTCGAACACCGACGCGTTCTCGAGTATGCGGGCGGCGTGCACCGACTTGGGGATCGCGGTCACGCCGTGCTGGAGGATCCAGCGCAGCGATACCTGCTCGGCCGTCTTGCCGTGCCGTTCACCGATGACCGCCAACTCCCTGGTCGCGCCGGCTCGGCCCCGCATGACCGGCGCCCATGCCTGGATCACGACGCCCTCGCGACGCAGGTACTCGCGCAGATGCGGCTGGGCCAGGCGCGGGTGGTGCTCCACCTGGTCGACCATCGGCATCACGCTCGCGGTCCGGCGGAGCTGCTCGAGGTGGTGCTCGAGGAAGTTGCACACGCCGATCGCCCTCGCGGCTCCCGACTCGAGGATCTCCTCCATCGCCCGCCACGTGTCGACCACGATGCGGCCGACGGGCCAGTGGATGAGGTAGAGGTCCACGTACTCCATCCGGAGGCGCTTGAGACTCCGCTCGAACGCCTGATGCGTCTCGGCGTACCCCTGTTCGTCGTTCCAGACCTTGGTGGCAACGAACACCTCGTCGCGCGGGACGCCCGATTCCCGGACGGCGCGGCCGACGCCGCCCTCGTTGCCGTAGAGGGAGGCCGTGTCGATCCCGCGGTACCCGTAGTCCAGGGCGGTCCCGACGGCGTCCTCCGTCGCCGCACCCTCGGGGATCTTGTAGGTCCCGAAGCCCAGCCACGGCATCTCGACGCCGTTCGCCAGCGTGATCGTGTCCGCGATGGAGCGCGGGTGAGAATCGGTCACGGACCTCACCTCCCCTCCCGAGGATACCCGGGCATCACCCGCCCGCGCTACGGCTCCGGCCGCCGAAGGGCGCGACGGAGGCACCCGGTCCGGCGGGCGTCAGGACTCGCGACCCGGCCCGGCTCACTTCCGCGCGGGCTCGCGCATCTCGAGCGTGATCTCCTCGAGCGTGTCCGTGACGAAGTTGCGCAACCTCCCGGAGCCGACCTCGATCGCGAGTGCGATCGTCTCGCGGATCTCGTCGATGCCCGCACCGGCGTCCTTCGCGCCCGCGAAGTGCTGCCGCACTCAATGGTGGCACCGCCCTACGACCGCCGCCGCGAGGCCCACGAGCTCGCGCGTCTTCTCGTCCAGCGTCTCGGTGTACTCGAA
>JACUUM010000073.1 GCA_014859305.1 Coriobacteriia bacterium | reverse complement strand
GTCGCAGCCTCAGCGCGGTAGCACGACCACGTGCCGGAAGGGCTCTTCGCCCTCGCTCGACGTCGTCACCCTGCGGTCCTCCCGCAACGCGATGTGCACGAGCCGACGCTCGTAGCTGCTCATCGGGCGCAGTGGGACCGCTCGGCCCTGTCGGCTCGCGCGCTCCGCCGCCCTCGCGGCGATCTCCTCGAGTTTCGCCTTCCTCCGGTAGCGGTAGCCGGACACGTCCACGAGGACCGGATGACGGAAGCCCACCCTCTTGTTCGTGATTGCCGAGACCAGGACCTGGAACGCATCCAGCGTCCTGCCGTGGCGCCCGATGAGGACAGCGAGGTCGTCGCCGACGATGTCCAGTATCACCTCGCCCTCGTCACCCTCGTACTCGTCGATCTGCGCCTCCATCCCGAACCCGGAAAGCACCTCGCGGATTACCCCGGAGGCTTCGTCGGCGACGCGGTCGACCTCTTCCACGCTGTGCTCCGCGTGCGGCGGGGCGCCGTCGCCGCCTGCGGCCTCTTCGGCTGCCGGCACCTCGGCCGCCCCGGCCTCGCGTTCGGCCTCCTCCATCTCGCGGAGGAACGACTGCTTGAGCCGGACGCGCACGCGTGCGGGCCGGCCCGAGCCGACGCCGAACACCTTCCTTCCCGGCTCGTCGAGCACCTCGTACTCGACGGCGTCCTGCTGGACGCCCAGCTCTTCCAGGGCCGCATCGATCGCCTCTTCGACCGACGCGCCCTCGGTCACGACCTCTCGCTCCATCTATTTCGCTCCCTCGCTCGAGGAGTAGTACTTGATCGTCACCACCTGCTGCGCCACCTGCCAGGCGCTCGAAGTCACCCAGTACAGCAGCACGCCGGCCGGGCTGATCCAGCCGAAGTACAGCATGAACACGCTCATGTACAGACCGATCTGCTGCTGCTGCTTCTCCCCGGGCATCAGCCGCTGTGGCAACCAGACGCTCAGCGCGAAGAGGCCGACGAGGATCAGATAGGGAAGGGCGGCAAGGAGGCCGTCCGCGGCATACACCTGCCGCGGTTCCGATGTGAGGTCCGGAATGATGATCCAGAACCTGCCGGCATCCAAGTTCCGGAGCAGGCTGAACAACGCGAAGAAGATCGGCAGCTGCAGCAGCAGCGGGAGGCAGCCCCCGAAGGGGTTGACCTTGTTCTCCTGGTAGAACTTCAGCGTCTCTTCCTGCAGCTTCTGCTTGTCGTTCTTGTACTTCTGCTGCAGCGCCTTGATCTTCGGCTGGATGCGCTGCATCTCGTACATCGACTTGGTCTGCTTCCACGTCAGCGGGATCATCAGGACCCTCAGCACCACGGTCAGCAGGATGATCGCGACCCCGTAGTCCCCCACGAGACCGTAGAACCAATCGAGGGCCGCGCCCAGGACGTTGATGAGCGGATCCAGCACTGTTCTCACGATTCCTTCCCGAGGGAGGACGGTGTACCTATCGAACCTTAAGAACCCTTAACCGCCCTACGGGACGGGGTCGCTCCCCCCGGGATGCCACGGGTGGCACCGGGAGAGACGCTTGACGGCGAGCCACCCCCCGCGCGCGAGACCGTGCCGCTCTATCGAGGCCGCGGCGTACGCGGAGCAGCTCGGCGTGAACCGACACGACGGGGGCAAGAGGGGAGAGACGGCCCTCTGGTACAGGCGGATGAGCGCGACGGCCAGGGCCCTCATCACTCTTCACCCCTCAGGCCGGCCCGGCGGAGCAGCCCCTCCAGCGCTCGCCTCACCTCGGGCTCGGACGCGTCCGCGGTACCCAGGCGGGCGATCAGTGCGGCGTCGTACCCGGACCAGGGCGCGCCTGTTCCTCTCGCAGCCTCCCTGAGCAGCCGTTTCGCCCGGTTCCGGACCACGGCTCCTCCGATCCTCTTACCCGCGATAAAGGCGACGCGGCCCTCGGGGCCGCGTCCCTCCGGCGTCTTGCCGTACAGCAGCGTCAGGAGCGGATGCGATACTCGCCGTCCGCGCCTGAACAGCTCCTCCATCTCGAATGAGGACTTGATGGTCCTCACGCGTCCCACGGCAGGCACGCGCCGGGGCGCTTCAGGCGCTCAGGACCGTGCGCCCCTTGCGGCGCCGGTGGGCGAGCACGGCACGACCGGCTCTGGTAGACATGCGCGCGCGGAAACCGTGCGTCTTGCTCCGCTTCCGCGTGTTCGGCTGGTACGTCCTCTTCACGTGTTCCTCCACGGTAGGCGGCCGCACTCGGCCACAAAGCCGCACAAGTATAGCGACGGCCGAAAACGAGTGTCAAACGCACGTCCGCGGCGCGCCCCTTCCTGTGGACAGCCGCACAAACCTTCCAGCGGTAGGACAGAAAAAAGCGGCGAATCTGTGGATAGTGTGGAAAAAGCAGGACTGGCGATTGCCTGCGCTGTGGATAACCGCGAACGGCTCGTTGTGGGCCCCAACCCCCTCTGCTAGAATCGGTCTCGCTCGCTACTATGCCGTTTACGTGCGGTTTTGCTTTGATAACTGTCTCGGGGGACCACCTGCGGCGGGACTCCCCGCAACGCCTTCGGCGAACCTTCCGGACCGGCTCCCGTCATGCCCGGGCACGACGGGTGGGAGTGGTGGTCGGTTTCCACAGGAGGGGTCCCGTGGAAGGGCGTGGCGGGGGCGGGGAAAGCCTTTCCGGCACGTGCCGCTCGTGTGAACAGCGCGTCTTCGGGAAGCCGGGGCGGCCGGGCGCCGAAGATGTCCACAGCTGTGGAAAGCGGTGTGGACAATCGCGGAAGGCCCTGGCAGGAGGGTTCCATGGTCGACGTAGAGGGTTTCCGCAAGGGTGGACCGATACGGGCGTTAACAGGTTTTTAGGTTTCGCCGCGAAGCGCCGTGCTTGTTGATAAGGATGTGGGTCTGTGAAAGGTCTGGGAGGGGGGCGGTGAGGGGGTTCTACCTCGATACGGCGCCCGCTCCGGCCGCCGCCCCCCCTCGGCCGGAGGCAGCGCCTTCGCCCGCCGTCGCGTCCGCGCTCCCTCGCAGGCAGCCCGCGGCCGGCGCCCGTGCCCGGATCGCCGTCTACGACGCGCTCACCGCACCACCCCGGGTGGAGGACGTCGTAGGCCGTGACGTCCGCTCCCTCATCGGCGCCCTCTCCGAGCGCACCTACGCACTCGCGCGCGAGCAGGGCGGCCGGATCCCCTACAGCGTGATCCGCGAGGTCGCCGAGAACCTCCTGCACGCCTCGTTCAAAGACGTGGTCGTGACGATACTGGACGCCGGGAGCACGATCCGGGTCGCGGACAGGGGGCCCGGCATCGGCGACAAGGACCGCGCGTTCCTCCCCGGCTTCACCACCGCCGACGACTCGATGCGCCGCTTCATAAAGGGAGTGGGCTCCGGTCTGCCCATAGTCCGGGAATCCGTGGGGTTCTCCGGCGGCTACGTCCAGATCGAGGACAACCTCGATGCGGGCACGGTGGTGACCGTCACGGTCCCCTCGGCCGAAGCCCCCCCGGACCCGCCGGCGCGCCCCCTTCCGCCCAAGGAGGAGAGGGCCGTAGTACCGTCGGGACCCCCGGCCGTCGCCGAGTCGGGCTCCCCGGTCCTCGGGCTGCGCCAGAAGCAGGTGCTCTCACTCGTGATGGAGCTGGGGAGCGTTGGGCCCACGCGGGTCTCCCGCGAGCTCGGCGTGGGCTTGTCCACGGCTTACCGCGACCTCGCGCTCCTCGAGGAATCGGGCCTTCTCATGTCGGACACCACGGGCAAACGCGTACTGACCGGCCGGGGCGTCGAGTACCTCGACAGCCTCACGAGCTAGGACGGGGAGAGACGCGTGGAAGAATCCTCGGCCCGCGGTGACCTCGCTGCTTCCACCGAGCCCTGCGCCGTATGGGACCAGACCCTCGGGATCATCCGCACGGAACTCAACACCCCGACCTTCAAGACCTGGTTCGAGCACACGTGCCCGCTGGGCTTCGTCGACGACACGCTCGTCGTGTCGGTCCCGAACGACTTCGCGAGGGACTGGCTCGAGTCGCGTTACAGCGGGCTCCTCCGCGGCGCCCTTCGGAAGGTCACCGGGCGCGACGTCTCGGTCGGCTTCACCGTCTCCGCCGAGTCTCCCGCCGTCCGCGAGGCCGTCGCCGGCACCGGGATCCCGCCGGTACCCGACCTGGACGAGGCCGAGCAGCGGCGCGTCAAGGAGGCCATCGAGGGCGACTTCAACCCGAAGTACACGTTCGACAGCTTCGTGATGGGCTCGTCGAACCGGTTCGCCTACGCCTCCGCCCTCGCGGTGGCCGAGAGCCCGGGCAAGGCCTACAACCCGCTGTTCGTCTACGGGGGAGTGGGGTTGGGGAAGACGCACCTCCTCCAGGCCATCGGGCACTACGTGCAGGCCGGCTTCCCTCACAAGCAGGTGAAGTACGTCTCCACCGAGCAGTTCACGAACGACTTCATCAACTCCATCGGGGACCGCGACAAGAAGCGCATCGACGGCTTCCGCCGCCAGTACCGCACCAACGACCTCCTGCTCGTCGACGACATCCAGTTCCTCGCCGGCAAGGAGGGAACGCAGGAGGAGTTCTTCCACACGTTCAACACGTTGCATCAGGCCGGCAAGCAGATCGTGCTGTCCTCGGACAGGCCGCCCAAGGACATCGCCACCCTGGAGGACCGGCTGCGCACGCGCTTCGAGATGGGGCTCATCACCGACATCCAGCCTCCCGAGCTCGAGACCCGGATCGCCATCCTGAAGCGCAAGGTCGAGCAGGAGCACCTCGTCGTCCCCGACGACGTCCTCGAGTTCGTCGCCGGCCGGATCTCGAGCAACATACGGGAGCTGGAGGGCGCCCTGATCCGCATCGTCGCCTTCTCCTCGCTCACCAGACACCCTATCGACCCGGAGCTCTCGCGCAACGTGCTCAAGGACATCTTCCCCGAGCGCTCGTCACGTCCGATCTCGGTCTCGACGATCCAGCAGGAAGTCTGCAAGTTCTACGGCATCAATCGCAACGAGCTCATCGGTAACAAGCGCTCTCAGGTGATCGTCTACCCCCGCCAGATAGCCATGTACCTCTCACGCGAACTCACCGACCTCTCGCTGCCGAGGATCGGCGCCGAGTTCGGAGGTCGCGACCACACGACGGTCATGCACGCCACCAAGCGGATCCAATCCACGATCAAGGAGAAGCGCGAGGTGTACGACCAGATACAGACGCTCACCAACGTCATCCGGCAGAAGAGCTGAGGGACGGACTTGTTGAAGAGTAGGTGGACAAGCGCCGGCGCCGTTGTGGACACGGCGGCCTGTCTTGTTGATAGACCCGGAGAGACGGCGACGGTGTGGACAACGCCCACGTTCCTCAACACGGTCGTCCACAGTGGAGACGCCGACCCGGTACTGCCGTCACAGGCCCCGTCCACACTATCCACAGCACTGTTACTACGACTGTCGTTGATCTGGAAAGAGAGGAAGCAGTAATGAGGATCACCCTGGCAAGAGGTGAGCTGCTCGACACGCTCAGCGTGGTGGGCAGGGCCTTGTCGTCCCGCTCCACCCTCCCGATCCTCTCCGGCGTGCTGCTCTCAGCCGAGCACAGCCGCATCGTCATGCAGGCGACCGACCTCGAGATCTCCATCAAGGCCTCGGTCGAAGCCAAGGTGGACCAGGACGGCAAGACCGTAGCCCCGGGCAAGATGCTCACCGACATCGTGAGAAGCCTTCCGGAAGCGGCGGTGACCGTAGCGAGTGAAGGGGACAGGATCTCGGTGACGAGCGGCACGGCCGCCTTCTCACTGAAGACGCTGCCCGGCCAGGACTTCCCGCGCTTCCCGGAGGTGTCGCCGGAGAGCAAGGTGGAGCTGGCGATCGACGTCCTGTCCAGGGCCGCGAAGCAGGTGTCCCGGGCGGTGAGCAGGGATGAGACCAGACCGATACTGACCGGCGTGCTGACCGTCGTGGAAGGCACGTCGCTGAGACTGGTGGCGACGGACTCGTACCGCCTGGCGGTGAGCGAGGTCCCCCTCGAGAACGCGGGCGGAGAGGTCGAGGTCGTGGTGCCGGGCAAGGCCCTCGAAGAGGTCGTCCGGTCCTCGTCGGCCTTCGACAAGGTGACGATGGGCGTTTCGGAGAACCAGCTCGTCTTCGAGTTCGGCGACATCACGTTCGTGTCGAGGCGGATCGAAGGGGCGTTCCCGAACTACCGGCAGCTCATCCCGAAGGATCCGCACACGAAGGTGACGCTGCCTCGGGAGGAGCTGCTCGAAGCGGTCCGAAGGGTGTCGCTGCTGGCGCAGCACAACACGCCGCTGAGGGCGAGGGTCGCGGCGGGGGACAAGACACTCACGCTGTCGGCCACGACGCAGGACGTGGGAGAGGCCACAGAGGACCTGATGGTGGAAGCCGAGGGGGAGGACGTGGAGATCGCGTTCAACCACGCGTTCCTCGCCGACGGCATCACCTCCTCGGAGGGTGAGTCGATGGACGTGGAGATCGTGAGCCCGCTGAAGCCAGGGGTGCTGCGAACCCCGGACGACCCGGGGTTCCTGTACCTGCTCATGCCCGTGCGCCTCGGGTGAACGGAGGGCGCGACCTGAGGCTCTCGCGAGTCGAGCTCACCGATTTCCGAAGCTACGGCCGGTTCGAACTCCAACCCGGAGAGGCCCTCACGATCATAGTGGGGCCGAACGCCTCCGGTAAGACGAATCTGCTCGAGGCCGTGTACCTCACGACGGCGGGCTCGTCGTTCCGGCGGGCTCGCCCCGAGGACCTCATACGCCGGGGAGCACGGCGCGCGACGGTGCGCAGCGAGGCGTCCTCACCCGAGGGCTCCCGGCTGGAGGTGGAGATGACCGCCGAGGACGGGTCGCGCCGATACCGCGTGAACGGGAAGCCCGTCAGGCGGCGCAGCGAGCTGGCCGGGCGGCTGCCGGCCGTGGCGTTCACGCCGGACGACCTGGCGCTCGTGAAGGGACCGGCGGAGGTCCGGCGCGACGCGATAGACGAGGTGGGGGAGGGACTGGCCGCCGCGTACGGAGCGCTGCGCAGGGAGTACGGACGGGCGCTTCGGCAGCGCAACGCGTTACTGAAGGACGGTGTCGCCGGCGCCGGCGAACTGGAGCCGTGGACCGAGCAGCTCTCCAGGACAGGCTCGAGGCTCGCGCTGCACCGCACAGCGTTGCTGCGGCGGATATCAGCCGAGGCCGAGCGCGTGTACGGGGAGGTGTCCGGGGGCGAGCGGCTGCACGTGAGCTACGAGGACGCGTACGGGATAGGAGCGCGGAGGTGGGAGGCGGACCCCGCGGCCGAGGAGGTCGAGGAGGCGATGCGGGAGCGCTTCGAGATCCGCCGAGGCGACGAGATCCGCCGGAGGACGACGCTCGTCGGGCCTCACAGGGACGACGTGGTCCTCGAAGTGGCCGGACGGGACGCCCGCGCGCAGGCGTCCCAGGGGCAGCAGCGGACCGTCGCGCTGTCGTGGAAGATCGCGGAGCTGAGGGTAGTCAGACAGGTGACGGGGCGAAGACCGGTGCTCCTGCTCGACGACGTGATGTCGGAGCTGGACGAGCGCCGTAGGGGAGCGCTCACCAGGCACGTGGGGGAGGGACTCCAGACGCTGGTCACCGCCACGACGCTCGACTCCTTCCCGCCGCGGTTGATGGACGGAGCCCGCATCGTGACGATGTCCCCCGCCGGGGAGGACCGTTGAGCGAGCCGACGAGGATGGGCGGCGCCGTGTCGCGCTTCCTGGCGGCGGCGGCGGACCCGAGGGCGCTGGATGCCTCGCGCGTACTGACGGCGTGGGCGGAAGTGGCCGGAGAGCAGGTGGCCTCGCGCACGCTGGGCGGCCGCTTCCGCGACGGCACGCTGCACGTGCAGGTCGACTCCCACGCATGGGCCGACGAGCTCCGGCTGATGGGGGAGACGTTCAGGCGGCTGCTGAACGAGCGCCTCGGTAAGGAAACGGTCAGGGCGATCCGCTTCACTGTCTCGGAGAAGGTGAAAGCGGCTCGCCGGCGCGAGGAGGCCGACAGGGACGCCGCGCGGCGCTACGAGCCGAGGGGGCGCGCCGGCGAGAGCCTGGATGCCGAGGAGCGCCGGCGCGTCTCGCGGGCCGGCGGGGAGGTCGCCGATGCGGGCGTGGCCGAGGCCCTGAGACGGGCCATGGAGGCGGACCTGCTGCGACGGAAGCGAGGACCCGAGAAGGGCTGAGGACGGTCCCGGGGCGGGCGGCGCGGGCGGCTGGCCGAGGAGCGCCCCGAACCGACCGAAACGCAATCGCTTGTGTTAGAATATGCGGGGTGACCACGACATATTGTGGAACCGGTCTCAACCACCCCACCAGTGACGGATGTCGCGACGCGGAGGAGACGGCGTGCCCAAAGGGTCCTACTCGGCCAAGGACATACAGGTCCTCGAAGGGCTGGAGGCCGTCCGCAAGCGGCCTAGCATGTACATAGGCTCGACCGGCCCCAAGGGCCTGCACCACCTGGTCTACGAAGTGGTCGACAACTCGGTGGACGAGGCGCTGGCGGGGTTCGCGAGCGCGGTGGACATCACGCTGCACGCCGACGGCTCGGTGACCGTGGTCGACAACGGCCGCGGGATCCCGGTCGACAACGTGCCCAAGTACCGCAAGACGGCCGTGGAGGTCGTGCTCACGATCCTGCACGCCGGCGGCAAGTTCGGCGGCGAGGGATACAAGGTATCCGGCGGCCTGCACGGCGTCGGCGTCTCGGTGGTCAACGCGCTCTCGGAGCGCCTGGACGTCCAGGTGAAGCGAGAGGGCAAGGTGTGGGAGCAGTCCTACGAGTACGGCAAGCCGAAGACGGGCCTCAAGACCTCGGGCAAGACCAAGGCCACCGGGACGACGATCCGGTTCTGGCCCGACACGGGCATCTTCGAGACCACCGACTTCAGCTTCGACATACTCGCCACCCATACGCGCGAGACGGCCTTCCTGAACAAGAACCTCAAGATCGCGCTCATCGACGAGCGAGAGCTCGAGCCTCGGCGCGAGGAGTTCCGCTACGCCGGCGGCATCGTGGACTTCGTGAAGTACCTCAACGAGACCAAGGACACGCTCCACCACAAGGTCATCTACTTCGAGGCGGAGGGCGCCGAGGGCCACGTGGAGGTCGCCCTGCAGTGGAACGCAGGCTACTCGGAGGCGGTGCTGGCGTTCGCGAACAACATCAACACCCACGAGGGCGGCACGCATCTGGAGGGCTTCAAGAACGCGCTGACGCGCACGATCAACGACTACGCGCGGCGCCAGGGCATCCTGAAGGAGAAGGACGAGAACCTCACCGGCGAGGACATCCGCGAGGGGCTCGCCTCGATCATCTCCGTGAAGCTGCGTGACCCGCAGTTCGAGGGCCAGACCAAGACCAAGCTCGGCAACACCGAGATGCGCGGGTTCGTGCAGTCCACGGTCATGCAGGGGCTCGCCGAGTACCTCGAGGAGCACCCCAAGCCCGCTCGGGCGATCGTCGGCAAGGCTTCTCAAGCGGCCAAGGCGCGAGCGGCGGCCCGCAAGGCCCGCGAGCTGACGAGGCGGAAGGGGCTGCTCGAGTCCTCGACCCTGCCGGGCAAGCTCGCCGACTGCTCGCTGCGCGACGCGTCGCTCACCGAGATCTTCCTCGTGGAGGGCGACTCGGCCGGCGGGTCGGCCAAACAGGCCCGCGACCGCTCCTTCCAGGCGATCCTGCCGCTGAAAGGCAAGATCCTCAACGTCGAGAAGGCCGGCATCAACCGCGCCCTGTCCTCGGACGAGATCCAGGCGATGATCACGGCGCTGGGGACCAACATCGGCGAGGAGTTCGACATCGAGCAGGCGCGTTACCACAAGGCGATCATCATGACCGACGCCGACGTCGACGGGGCGCACATCCGCTGCCTCATACTCACCTTCTTCTACCGCTACATGAAGGAGATGATCGAGGCCGGCTTCGTGTACATCGCGCAGCCGCCGCTGTACAAGGTGAGCTGGGGCAAGAAGTCCGAGTACGCGTACACCGACAGGCAGCTGCAGCAGGTGCTCTCGCACGTGCCCGAGGGCGCCAAGCACAACATCCAGCGCTACAAGGGCCTCGGCGAGATGAACCCGGAGCAGCTGTGGGACACGACGATGGATCCGGGGAGCCGGACGCTGCTGCAGGTGAGCCTGGACGACGCGCTGGCCGCCGAGAAGGCGTTCGCGGACCTGATGGGCGATCAGGTCGACCCGCGCAAGGAGTTCATCCAGCGGCACGCCAAGGACGTACGGTTCCTCGACATCTAGACGGCAGGGAAGGCATGGGCCGGGATCGGGGTCCGCGATGACACAGGGCGGCGAGAGGCGGGAGAAGAAGGCCTTCGAGCCCCCTCCCTGGGAGCGGGAGCGTTTCGAGCGCCTGGGGCGGCGCGCCGAACAGGAGCGGCGCACCGAGGCCGAGCCGGGGGCCGCGGCGCCCGCCGCGCCCGTGCGGCAGCAGCCCGCGGCGGCGCGGACGGGGCCGGCCGAGACGGTGCCGGCGGCGGAGGCCGGCGGAGGCCGGCGGGGCGACGCCGACGCGCTGTTCGAGATCCTTCGCGCGGAGGAGGGCCTGGACAGGATCCGGACCGATACGCTCTCGACCTGGGGCGGCCTGACCGTAGGGATCTTCGGCGTGGTGATGATCGTGTGGGCGGCGGTAGGCGCCGCCCGCGGCGGAGGCCGGCCGCTGGCCCTCGCGCTCGCGGTCACGCTGCTGTGCGTGGGAGGGCTGTTCACGGCCGCCGGCGTGTGGCTGGCCGGCAAGGGCCTCAAGCGACAAGGAGTGCTGTAAGTGGCCGACATGATGGACGGCACGACGATCCTGCCTATCGACATCGAGGAGGAGCTCAAGAGCAGCTTCCTCGAGTACTCGATGAGCGTCATCGTCGCGCGTGCCCTGCCGGATGTGCGCGACGGGCTCAAGCCGGTCCACCGCCGCGTCCTGTACGCGATGAACGAGTCGGGCCTCACGCCGGGCCGGCCGTACAAGAAGTCCGCGTGGACGGTCGGGGAGGTCATCGGCAAGTACCACCCGCACGGCGACGCGGCCGTCTACGACACGATGGTGCGCCTGGCGCAGGACTGGTCGATGCGCGTGCCGCTGGTGGACGGGCACGGGAACTTCGGCTCCGTCGACGGCGACAGCGCCGCGGCGATGCGCTACACCGAGGCGCGCCTCCACCGCATGGCGATCGAGCTCCTGCGGGACCTCGACAAGGAGACGGTGGACTTCGGCCCGAACTACGACGAGTCCCTCGCGGAGCCCATCGTGCTCCCCGCTCGCTTCCCGAACCTGCTCGTCAACGGCTCCTCGGGCATCGCGGTGGGCATGGCCACGAACATCCCGCCGCACAACCTCGGCGAGACGATCGACGCCGTGACGATGATGATCGACGACCCCGAGGCCACCATCGAGGAGCTCATGACCGTCCTGCCCGGCCCGGACTTCCCGACCGGCGGCGCGATCATGGGCCGCGACGGTATCCGCGACGCGTACGAGACCGGCCGCGGCTCGATCAAGATCCGCGGCAAGGCCCACATCGAGCAGACCTCCACGGGCCGCACCCGGATCATAATCACCGAGATCCCCTACATGGTGAACAAGTCCAAGCTGGTCACCAAGATCGCCGACCTCGTGCGCGAGAAGAAGCTCACCGAGATCTCCGACCTGCGCGACGAGTCGGACCGCAAGGGTATGCGCGTCGTGATCGAGCTCAAGCAGGCATGCATCCCGCAGGTCGTGCTGAACAAGCTGTTCAAGCACACGCAGCTCGAGACCGGCATGGGCATCATCATGATCGCGCTGGACGACGGGGTTCCACGCACCATGTCGCTGCAGCGGATCCTCAAGGCCTACATCGAGCACCAGAAGGACGTGATAGTCAGGCGCACGCGTTTCGAGCTGCGCAAGGCCGAGGACAGGGCGCACGTCCTCGAGGGCTACGTCATCGCGCTGGACAACATCGACGAGGTCATCCGGATCATCCGGTCCTCGGAGGACGACGTGGAGGCCAAGAGCCGGCTGATGGAGGCCTTCGCGCTGTCCGAGGTGCAGACCGACGCGATCCTCGAGATGCGGCTGCGCCGCCTCACCGGGCTGGAGCGCCACAAGATCGAAGACGAGCTCGCCGAGCTGCGTGAGAGGATCGCGTGGTTCAAGAAGGTGCTGGGCGACATCGGGCTGGTGCTGCAGATCATCAAGGACGAGATGGCCGAGGTCCGCGCCAAGCACGCGGACAAGCGCCGCACCGAGATCACCGCAGCGGCGGGCTACCTGGACGTGGAGGACCTCATAGCCGAGGAGGACATGGTCGTCACCGTCACCAGCGCCGGCTACGTGAAGCGCCTGCCGGTGGCCACGTACCGGCAGCAGAGGCGCGGCGGCAAGGGCATCGCCGGAGTCAACCTGCGCGAGAACGACTACGTGGAGCACCTCTTCATCGCGTCCACCCACGACCACGTGCTGTTCTTCAGCACGAAGGGCAAGGTCTACCGCCTGAAGGTGCACGAGCTGCCCGTGGGCTCGCGGCACGCGCGCGGCACGGCGGTCGTGAACCTGCTGCCCTTCGAGGCCGCCGAGCAGATCGCCGCGGTCATCACCACGCGCGAGTTCCCGGAAGACGAGAACCTGCTCTTCGCCACGAAGCAGGGCATGGTCAAGAAGACGGCCCTGAGAGCGTACGCACGGGTGCTCTCCACCGGGATCATCGCGATCAAGCTGCGCGGGGACGACGAGCTCGTCTCGGTGCGCCGCGTCAAGCCCGGCGACAAGGTCATGCTCGTGGCCAGCTCGGGCAAGGCCATCAAGTGGGACGAGTCCGAGGCGCGTCCGATGGGCCGCGACACGACCGGCGTGCGGGGCATGACCGTCAAGGGTGAGGACCGGGTGCTGGGCATGGAGATCGCGCCGCCGGACAGCGAGCTCTTCGTGGTCACCGAGCGCGGCTACGGTAAGCGCACGCCGGTCGGGGAGTACCCGCAGCACCATCGCGGCGGTCAGGGGGTCAAGACCATCCAGGTGACCGAGAAGAAGGGCCCGCTGGCCGGCATGAAGATAGTGCTGCCCGGTCAGGAGCTCATGCTCATCTCGGAGGAGGGCGTGGTCATCCGGGTGCGCGCCGAGGACATCAGCAAGCTCGGCCGCTCCACCCAGGGCGTCAAGGTGATGAACGTCGGCCCGGCCGACCGCGTCTCGGCGATCGCGAGGGTCTCGTCCAAGAAGCGCAGGAAGGCGGCGCCGGAGGGTCAGGGCGTGCCGGTGCGCGAGGACACCGAGGCCGCGGAGGCGTGCCCGCCGGCGAGCGAGGCGGAGCGGGAGGCGGAGGCCGAGGAGCTCGTCGCCGAGGAGTTCGAGGGCGCCGAGGAAGGCGCGGTGGCCGAGCCGGCCGAGGACGAGGAGTAGGGGCGCGCGGAGGCCATGGCTCCCGGCCCGTCTCCCGCCGAGCGGCTAGCCGAGTTGCAGGGCGTGCTGTTCGACCTCGACGGCACGCTCATCAACACCGTCTCGCTCATCCTGAGCTCGTTCCGCTACGCCACCGAGCGCGTCCTGGGCCAAGCGCTGCCCGACCCCGTGCTCATGCGGAACGTCGGCGTGCCGCTCATCGACCAGATGCGCGAGTTCGACCCCGAGCGCGCGGACGAGCTGCTGCGCGTCTACCGGGAGCACAACGCCGCGCACCACGACGAGATGGTGGTCGAGTACCCCGGGACCGAAGAGACCCTGGAGTGGCTGCGCGCCCGTCGCTACCCCCTGGCGGTCGTCACCTCCAAGGGCACACCGATGACGATCCGGGGTCTCCAGCGCTTCGGGCTGGAGCGCTTCTTCGACGTCGTGGTCACCGCCGACGACGTGCCGGAGCACAAGCCCGACCCCCATCCCGTCGAGCACGCGGCGAAGCTCCTCGACGTGGATGTGACGCGGAGCGTGTACGTGGGGGACAGCCCGCACGACATGGCCGCGGGGATCGGCGCCGGCGCGATCTCCACGGCGGCGCTGTGGGGCGCGTTCGCGTCCGAGGACGTGCTGGAGCCGGGGCCGGACTACGCGCTGCGCAGCATGAAGGACCTGCCCGAGATGCTCTCCGGCGGCGAGGCGCGCTTCCGCAACGGCTGGTAGCATTGTCGGAGCCGCGTCCGCCCGGCACCGACGCGGCTCGAAGCAGGGTGCCGCGATCTAGGAGGACCGGGTGAGACGCAAGAAGCTCGTGGCCGCCGCGGCGTCAGTGGCCGCGTTGGCGGGCGTGGCCGCGGCCGTGGCCGTGACCCTGTCCGACGGGCCGCCGGCCGTGACGGCCGCGGAGGTCCTCCGCGAGGACCTCTCGGTCACCGTGGTCGCGACGGGCCGCGTGGAGGCCGACGAGCGAGCCGACATCGCCCCGCCCGTCGCCGCGGCGCTCGCGTCCATCGAGGTGGCCGAGGGCCAGCGCGTCAAGGCCGGCCAGGTGATCGCCGAGTTGGACACGGAGCAGCTCGAGGCGCAGCTGCGCCAGGCCCAAGCCGCGGAGCGCGCCGCCCGGGCCCAGCTCGCGGCCATCCGGGAGGGCGGCCCCACGCCCGAGCAGATCCAGGCCGCCGACGAGGCGGTCGGAAGCGCGCGAGACGGGTACGAGCGCGCGCGCGAGGCGGCGCAGGCGTTGACGGACGCGCTGGCGCAGGCGCCCGGGGACGCCGGCGGCGCCATCGGCGGGTTGGATGCGGGTCCTCTGGCCGACGCCCTCGTCGGG
>JACUUM010000072.1 GCA_014859305.1 Coriobacteriia bacterium | reverse complement strand
GGTCGACAACGCGGGTCGCCTCATCGTGGACGCGGAGCTCAAGACCCCCGGGTACGACGACATCTACGCCATCGGCGACGTCGCGGCCGCCAAGCACCCCGAGACCAAGGCGACGCTGCCGATGCTCGCGCAGATGGCGATCCAGCAGGGGCCCCACACAGCGCAGAACCTGCTGCGCGAGGCCCGCGGGCAGGAGCCCGCGCCGTTCGAGCCGCACACGCGTGGCGAGTTCGTGAGCGTCGGACCGAGCTGGGGCGTGGGATGGATGTACCGCTTCAACCTCACGGGCGTCCCCGCGATCGTCATGAAGCGCATCACCTACGTGAAGTACTGGCTGCAGGTCGGCGGTATCGGCCTCGCCTGGAAGCGAACGCGCGAGATGCTGGCGATGCAGCGGTAGGGAGACGCCGGGTGCGGCCCGCCGCGCGCGGCTCGGGCTCGCCTCGGGCCGGCTACTCCCCGGCCGCGGCCTCCCCCGCCTGCCCGGGCAGCTCCCCCTCGATCTTGCGCCAGTGGTACAGGTACACCGGCCCGGCGACCAGCACGGTGGCCGCGCTGCCGACCAGGTTCAGGATCGCCTGTCGCCGGGCGGAGCGCTCGGAGAGGCGCCGCTGCTCCTCGGCGGCCTCGCGCTGCTCCTCCGGGCCGGCGCCGGGCTTCTCCTCGGGGCTGTAGACGGGGCCGTACGCGTACGGGTCCGGGTAGATGAGCTCCACGCTCGCACGCACCGCGTTGATGACACCGACGATCACCATGATGAGCGTGATCAGGCAGACAAGGTACAGGTAGATGTTGCGCAGGGACCACCTGCTGGTCGCCGCCATCGCCGCCTCCGTCCGTGGTGCCGGTCCGAGCTCCGTCACCGGCAAGCATACCTGGAAGTCGGCGTTCGCGGGCGGTGTCGGAGGCGCCTGCTAGAATCGCATCCATGGACCCGCCTCCTTCCGCCCGCATGTGCGTCGCCTTCCTCGGCTCGGGCTCGGCCGGCAACGCGACGGCCGTGGAGTGCGGCGGGCGGTGCGTGCTCGTCGACTGCGGCTTCTCGGCGCGGGAGACCGTGCGCCGGCTGGAGTCGTGCGGCATCGCGCGAGAGGCGGTCGAAGCGGTGCTGCTCACGCACGAGCACGGCGACCACGTGCGCGGCGTCGAGGTGCTCGCGAGACGCCTCGGGCTGCCGGTGCTCGCCACCGAGGGCACCCTGCGCCGTGCGCGCGTCGGCGGCGCCGGCGGGGAGCGGGTGCGCGCCGGGGAGGTCGTCGCCGTCGGCGGCCTGCGCGTGACCGTCTTCCCGGCCTCGCACGACGCGGCCGACCCGGTGGGCTTCGCGTTCCGCTCGCCCTGCGGCGGCTCCTTCGGCATGGCGACGGACACCGGCGCGCTCACGCCCGAGGCGCTGGAAGCGCTCTCGGAGTGCGAGTGGGTCGGGCTGGAGACCAACCACGACGTCGGGATGCTGGTGGAGGGACCCTACCCCTGGTTCCTGAAGCGCCGCATCCTGTCGGAGCGCGGGCACCTGTCGAACGCGGCGGCCGCCGAGGCGCTGGAGCGCCTCGCGGCAGGGCGCACACGTCGCGTGGTGGCGCTGCACCTCTCGCGGACCAACAACACGCCCGACGCGGCGCTCGCGGCGCTCACAGCCCGGGCCGAGGAGCTCTCGCTGCCGCTGTCGATCGGGGCCGTCGGGCAGGACCGGCCCCGGCTGTGCTCTCCGGAGGCGGCGTGAGCGGCCAGCCGGCCCGGCTGCGCGGGCACCACCTCGTATGCCTGCACTCCTTCGCCGGCGAGGGGTACTCGGAGGCCTTCGTCGCCAACCTGCGCGAGGTGCTCGCCCGCGCCGAGGACGCGCTCGTGGTCGTCGAGTGCGCCGACGACGTCTGCGCTGCATGCCCGACGCTGGGCGCGCGGGGCGAGTGCGCGCGCGAGCCCGGCGCCGAGGAGGGGATCCGCCGCCTCGACGCGCTCGCGCTCGAGCTCCTCGGCGCGCGGCCAGGGGACCGGATGCGCTTCGCGGAGACCCGCGAGGGCGTGTGGGCCGCACTGCCGCGCTGGCTCGCCGAGGCGTGCGAGGGCTGCGAGTGGGCGGCGGTGTGCGAGCAGGCGCGGGAGGCGCGTCAGCCTAGTCGA
>JACUUM010000071.1 GCA_014859305.1 Coriobacteriia bacterium | reverse complement strand
GTCCCGATCCGGACCCACCGCCTCGTCGACGTCTCCGAGAGCATAGCGAGGGCACGCGGCGTGAACCCGATCATCGCGGTCGCCAGCAGCGAGGCGGTCGGGCCGGAGGCCAGACTGAAGCTGCCCGTCGAGCACAAGGAGCTGCTCGCCCGGCCGGCCGACACGTTCACCGGCCGCACCACCGCGACACTCAACCTGGGGCTGATCGATCCGTTCCTCGGCGGGAGGGTGCGTGTCGAGGACTACGACGCCGTCCTCACCTCGGCCGAGGTGAAGGCGCTCCGCGCGGATCCGCGACTCGTCGGGCTGCCGATGGACGTCTGGGCGCTGCGAGCCGTCGGTCGTGGCCCGGTCGTCCGTCTCTACACGGACACCGCTCGGATGGGCATCTTCATCGTGCCCGACGGCGAGCTGCCCGGAGAGGGCCGATGACGCCGGGCGCGGGCATACTGCTCACGGCCGTGTCCCTCACCGCGGGATGGATCGGCCTGTGGCCCGTGCGGGGCCGGCTCGGCGCGGCGGGCTACCACCTGGCTGCGTACCCGGTGGGCCTGCTGCTGTGGCCGCTCGCCGTGGCCGTGCGGTCCGCCCTGCGCATCGGGTTCGCTCCCGTGCCGTTCTACGTCGTCGCCGTGGCGGCGCTGTTCGCGGCGTCCCGTCTCGCGGCCTCCTCGGTCGACGGCGAGACCGCGGGCGAAGATCCGGGGGGAGCGGCCGGCGCGCGCGTCCCGGCGGCGAGCTACGCGCTCTGGGGAGCGGCGGTCGTGGGCGTCGCGGCCATCGTGGACGTGACCGGGTATACCTCGGCCCTCTACGACAGCGTCTTCCACTTCGAGCGCTGGGGGGCATGGCTCACCGTCACCGGCATCGTTCATCGCGAGATCATGGAGTCCTACGGCGCGTTCATCCCGTCCGTGCATGCCGTCAACCGCTACTTCGGCGGCGACTGGGCCTCGACGCCGTACCCGGTACTCAGCCTGCACGTCGCCTCGATCTTCGCCGCTGGCGTCCGGCGGTGGACACGCGACCGTGTGAGCGTGGCGGCCTCCTGGTCGATCACGGCCGGCTTCACGCTGCTGCTGGTGACCACCCCGCGCTACCTCCACCACTCGCTGTACGTGCACGGCCACATGTTCACCGCCGCCTACCTCGTGCTCGCGATGTACGCGACGCAGCGCGCGTACCTGGACGGTTCGTCAACGGCCGAGGAGGACCGCACCGCGTGGCTCATCGTCGCAGGGCTGGCGAGCGCCGGCGTAGCGCTCACGCGCGCCGACGGGATCGCCTACGTGCTCGTCCCCGCGCTCACGGCGACGCTCGTGTGGTGGGAGGGCGGGCACCGTCTTCGGGACCAGGCGGTGTACGTGGTGGCCACGGCGGCTGCGGTCGCCGTCGTCTTCTGCTCGGCGTTCGCGAGGCTGCGCTTCTGGCGCGGCGGCAAGCTCAGCGGCAAGCGCGCGGCCAGCGTCCTGACGGTCGTCGCGGCAGTCGCCGTATCGACGCTCGGCCTCGACCGGCTCGGTCCGCTCGGCGGGTGGCTGCGTCGCGGCAGGAACCTGCTCCTGACGCTCGTGGCGCTGGAGGCCGCCGCCCTGCTGGCGCTCGCGGCGCGCCGCCCCGAGGACTTCGCGCAGGCGTCGCTCAACATGATCACGAACATGCTGAGATCCGGCGGCAACGGCCACCTGTGGTACTTCGGGCTCGGCGTGCTGGCGGTGTCGCTCCTCTACGGAGGCCAGTGGCGGAGCGGGCGGTGGCCCGGGTATCTGCTCTTCGCCATCGGCCAGTTCTTCTTCGTAGCCGTCGTCGTCCACGCCATGTCGCATGTCGGCCGCCTGAGCCCGAACGACAGCTTCAACCGCGTGTCCTTCCACGTCGTCCCGCTCGTCTTCTGGTACGCGGCGACGGTGACGACGGCGGTAGTCGCGGAGTACGCGAAGCCGCGCGCGCTGGCCGTGGTCGAGGAGGAGGCCGAGGCCGCCGCCCGGCTCCCCGAAGGGCGCGAGCCGCCGGCGGCCGTCGGCTAGCAGGATGGGCGAACGCGGCACCGACGCGGCCGGCGGCAGCCCGGCCGGAGAGACAGAGGTGCGCATGGACGTCGGGCTCGGAGAACTGGACCGGCATGTTCTGACCCTGATACAGGCGGGGTTCCCCGTGGACCCGGAGCCCTACGCGGTGCTGGGCGAGAGGCTGGGCACCAACGCCGAGCAGGTGCTCGAGTCCGTCGCGCGGCTGCGGGAGGGAGGCGTCGTCCGTCGGGTCGGAGCGATCTTCGACTCGCACCGGCTGGGCTACCGCTCGACGCTGTGCGCGGCTGCCG
>JACUUM010000070.1 GCA_014859305.1 Coriobacteriia bacterium | reverse complement strand
CAAGTTGCGGCTGGAGGCCGCCACCGAGGGCCACCCGGCGGGCTGCTGAGAGCGGTGCTCGAGACGCTCTGGGTCGGCGCCCGCCTTGGGCTCGCCTTCAACCCGCTGGTCTCGGTGCTCGCCGCGCCTGCGGTCGCCGCTCTCTCAGCCCGCAGCCCGCGCGAGCACTCGCTCCTCGGCGTTCCGGGCCTGCTGCTGCTCGCGGCCTGGTTCGCAGGAGACGGGCTCGCCGCCTCCCGTGTCGCCGCCGAGGTCCTTGGGTCCGGTCCGGGACCGTCCGGCGCGGCGTCGGGTCCGGCGGCGCTCTCCGCGGTGGTGCTGTGGATGCTGGTCGGGTCGGCCGTCGGCTACGCCGCGCCGGCCTGGGCGGGCGCGTTCGTCGGACGGCGCGTCACGCACGGGAGCGGCTGGGCCAGTGCGGCGGTGACCGCTCTCACAGCGTCGGTCACGCTTTCCGCCATGACCGGCGCGGTCCTTACCTGATCCGATGGCCTATCGATCTCGCGGTACAGGCAGTCCCTGGCAGGCATATCGCTGGCAGGACTCCATGGTGTCCCTTCGTCGGCCGATATGCACGGTGTAGGGCCGCTCGCCGGCTCCGACTCCCGGGCGGCCTGGAAGAGCGGTGCATGCATGTCACTGTTCCAGCGGCACCCCATGAGGATCCTCCTCGCAGCGTTGGTGGCGTCCTCCCTCGCGCTCCCAGGGGTGGCGGATGGCGCCTCGACGGGCACCGGGCTCGGCAGGATCGACGAAGCCATCGAACGGCGAGAGAGGCCGGTCGAGACCGAGACGCTCCGGCGAGTACCCGCGGCCGATGAGGAGAGCGGCACCGTCCGGCTCGTGGTCAAGGCCACGAAGAGCGCGGGGTTGGCTGGCCTGAGGAGCGCCGGCCGGAGCATGGGCTTCAAGGTCCGGGAGACCATCCCGCACGTGGGATGGACTCTGATCGAGGTCCCCGCGCCCGCCGCCGAGATCACGGCCCGGCGCCTGCGTTCCGAGGGCGTCGTGTCCGTGGCGGAGCGCGATGTGCGCACACGGCCCGCGGCCGTCGTCCCGGACGACCCGATGTTCGGTGCGATGTGGCAGCTGGACAACACGGGCCAGTCCGGCGGGACCCCGGACGCCGACATCGACGCTCCCGAGGCCTGGGAGCGCACGACCGGCTCTCGCGGTGTGGTCGTAGCGGTCTGTGACACGGGCGTCGACATCACGCACGAGGACCTGGCCGGCAACATCTGGGTCAATCCCGGTGAGATCCCGGGCAACGGGATCGACGACGACGGGAACGGCAAGATCGACGACGTCCACGGCTGGGACTGGTTCAACGGTGACGGCACGGTCTCCGACCCCGATGACGGCGACCGGCACGGGACGCATGTGGCGGGGACCATCGGTGCCGTCGGCGGCAACGCGGTCGGCATCACGGGGATCAGCCACGATGTCAGCATCATGGTGCTCAAGCACATCGGGCCCGTCCACGGCAACCTGTTCGACGCCGCCGCGGCCATCGTGTACGCGGTGGATAGCGGAGCGGGGGTGATCAACCACTCGTGGACAGCTGCCGGAACGATCGGCGCGCTGGACGATGCGATCTCCTACGCGGGACAGCACGGCGTGATCAACGTCGCTGCCGCAGGGAACAACGGTACGAGCAACGACGAGCTCCCGTACTACCCGGCGGCCATGGATGCGCCGAACGTCATCGCCGTCGCCGCTACGGACCACGACGACATGCTCCCTACCGACGGGTACTGGGCCTGGTCGAACTGGGGGTCGAACGTCGATCTCGCAGCGCCCGGGGACCGGATACTGTCCACCGTCCCGGGCTCGTACGCCTCGTCGAGCGGCACCTCGATGGCGTCGCCGCACGTCACCGGCGTGGTCGCGCTGCTCAAGGCCGCCTTCCCGGCGGCGCCGATGGAGGAGATCCGCGCGCGGGTCGAGGAGACGGTGGACCGCCGGGATGTCCCGTTCGGCCTCTACGGACGCGTGCGCACGGGCGGACGGCTGAACGCCGCGTCCGCTCTCGCGCCCGCGTTCGCCGCCGCTCCGACGGTCGACGCCCCCGCTCCCGGCGGGACGCTGGAAGCCGGCCGCCCCGAGGAGGCCCGCTGGACGCCCCCGCCGTTCACCTCCGCCGCGGCGATCCACGAGGTGCAGCTCGGCTTCGAGCTCCAGGTTTACTCCGAGGGGTTCGAAGACGGTGCATCCGGATGGCTGACGGGCGGGAACGCTCTGTTCACGCGGACGGCGGACCCGGCGTACGTGCATACCGGTTCGTGGGCTATCCGCTCGGGCGTCATCGGCGACGATCAGTGGACGTATGCCGGCCGCTCGATCACCGTCCCCTCCGGCGGCGGGGTACTCGAGTTCTGGTACATGCTCGACAGCGAAGACGGCCGGGACTTCGCGTACATGCTCCTCGGCTCGGATCTCCGGCAGGTCTGGGAGATGAACCGGGACCGGACGTGGACGCGGGCCCGGGTGCCCGTCCCAGAGGGCACGTACGACGTCTGGTGGGTCTACCAGAAAGACGAGGCGACCAGCGAGGGTCTGGACGCCCTCGCGATCGACGACGTGCGAGTGACGGGTTGGGATTGGGGCGAGACCGTCACGAGCCCGGCCGGCTCGACCACCGCCGAGTTCCAGGTCCCGAGGACGATCGGCGACACGGCGGCGCTCCGCATCCGTGC
>JACUUM010000069.1 GCA_014859305.1 Coriobacteriia bacterium | reverse complement strand
GGCGGGCGGGCGGCGCCTCGGGCTCCGCGAGCGCGAGCGCCCCTGATGCGAGCGCGACGAGGACCGCCGCGGCGAGGACCGCCGCAGCGGCCGACGGCACGCGTCGCGTGACGCGTGCGCACGACGCGCGCGGGAGCGCGCACCCTCCGGTTCCCTCGTCCTTCCCTCCGTGCCTCCCGCCCGCGTGCCCTCTCAGGCGTCGCAGGCTCACGGGGTGGAGTCGCCCTTACCGCGGCTCTTCCAGCCGCTTCTCGAGTCCTTCAGGCGGCCGTCCGGCAACGGCCCGGCCGCAGGTGGAGGGTGCAAGAGCGGTGCCAGTGCGGAAGACGAGCGAGACGGCGGTCACCCGGTCTCGGCCCTCTCGTGACAGTACCTGCACACGTTCGGGTCGTCATGACAGCCGGCGCAGCGCCGGGGGCCGTACCGCGAGTGCCAGCCTACGAACCGCGGCCGCGTCCCGTGTTGACCGCCCAGGACGCGCGGACCCGCCGCCAGGCCCGCCTTGAACCTGTGACAGCCCTTGTTGCAGAACGCGTAGAGGTCGTGGCACTTCAGACACGTCTCCTTGTCCAGGGCCTGCCTTGCGTGGTAACCGTCCACGAACCTGCGCGAATGCGGCAGCTCGAGGCCGTGGCACTCGTTGCAGCTCTCGATGGAGTGGCACCCTCGGCAATCCTCCTTGACGATCCTCGCCTTCTTGAAGCCGCGAGGCAGGCGCCTGATGGCCACCCCCGGGTCATCCACGTGGCACGTCTCACACGCGGCGGAAGCCTTCTCGCCGTCATGGCAGACGACGCAGCTGCTCATGGAGGGCTCCCGGGCGCGGCGCACGCGCGGACCGTGGGCCACCGTGTTGTGGCAGTCGCCGCAGCGGTAGCCCGCGCCGGAGATGTCGGCGTGGCGGATCCGTACGCCCCTCGCCGTGATCGTCCCCTCCGTGACGGCGCGGTGACACGCCAGGCAGGCGCGATCCGAGACGAAGCTCGGCATCGGGACGTCCGCTGAGGCTCCCAACGCGGCGTTCACCGCGTTCCCGGCTCCACCTATGCGGGCCAGGGCTCCCGCGGCTCCGCGTCCCACGTGGCAGCGGCCGCACGGGACGCTCGCGTGGGCGCCTTCGGCACGGGTCTCGAACGCCCGCGACGTGTGGTGGCAGCGGGCGCAGAGACCATCCCGCCCGGAGTAGTCCCAGGCCGAGACCAGCGCCAGCGCAGCCAGCGCGGCCGCAGCCGCGGCGGCCTGCCGCCGGTGCCTCCAGGGACGTCGCTCCACACCGTCGGCGGCAGCCGGCCTCCGGCGCTCCCGTTCGCCGTGCTCCCGCCATGTCAGGACGATGTAGAGCAGCACGAGCAGCAGCAGCAGCGCGAGCGTCACGATCGCCATGACGAAGAACGCGACCGTCAGGTTCGAAGTGGGGTCGCGCACCGTCGACACGACCACCTGCCACACATGCCGCAGACGCTCGGCCAGCATCTATCCGCCCCGCTCGTACTTGCGCCGTGGCGCCCGCAGGGGCTCGGAACGCCCGGGGTGGGTGTGGTCCGCGTGACAGCCGTCGCACTGGGAGGGGACGTGACAGTGCTCGCACGCCTGACTCCCCGCGTCCTTCTCGGCCTCGCCGTGGCCGGCGAGGAAGCCCTGGGGGTGCGGCATCTCCATCCCGTGGCAGTTGTCGCAGAAGGACGGCCGGTGACACGACACGCAGTCCTCGCGCCGCTCCTTTGCCGTGGCGCTGTGCTCGGCACCGAACTCCTCGGGGTGGGGCAGGTCGACGCCGTGGCAGCCCGCGCACTTGCCCGGCCCGTGGCAGAGACCGCAGGCGCTCAAGTCCCCCATGCCGTGTGTCATGCGCCAGTTGCGCCCGTGGGTGACCGACCACTCCGGGTCGTGCTCGCGAGCCGCCTGCCTGTCGGTCCTCTCGCCGTGGCAGGTGCCGCAGCCGCCGGAGGCCGCCTCGCCGTTGTGGCAGGACGCGCAGCGGCTCATCGTGACCCCGACGACGCCGTCCCGCTCGTGCGCGGCCGACCCGTGGCACTCCGTGCACGACCAGGCCGCCTCGATCACCTCGGCGTGCGACATCCTGAGTCCCCGCTCGGAGGTGACGGTGTCGCCGATCCCGGCGGAGTGGCAGCCGAGGCAGGCGGCATCCTCCACCCGCCTCCCCGAGTCCCACCTCCCCCCGGTGACCGCGTGAAGGGTCTCCTCGGTCAGCAGCCACGTGTTGACGAGACCGAGCAGCACGCCTCTCTCCGCGTGGCACGACGCGCAGCCGACCGAGACGTGGGACCCTGCCGGCGAGGACGAACGATGACACGCGAGACACGGTCTGTCCCATTGCGCGGTCAAGGGGCCCGACAGCAGCCACGCCACGGCGAGCCCCAGCAGCGCCGGCAGCGCGAAGAGTCGCATTCGGCCTTCGGGTCCGGGATCCAATCTCGCCTCACCAGCGCTCGAACATCACATAGAGAAAAGGAACAACAACCTCGCCCGCAGGGCAAGGAAGGGGGGCACCGGCTTTCGGTGCCCCCCTTCCGATCGGGCTCGCGCCGCGATGACGGCGGAAGGCCTAGTAGGTGATCCCTACGCCTTCGCCGTGGCAGTCCAGACAGACGTCGTTCAGCGTCGTGTCGTCGGTCACGGCGACCTTCAGCAGCTTGTATCCGTCGGAATCGTGCGGACCGCCGCCGGTCCTTCCGGTGGCGTGGCAGTCGGTGCAGTTCGCGCTGGTCGCCAGTGCGTCCGCGTGGTCGGCCGTCGCCGCGCCGAACTCCGTGTAGGCGCCGCCGACCGCGATCATCACGTGCGTGCTCTTGCTCGCCCGCTCGAACGCGCCGCCGCCGACGGCCGAGACGCGGCCGTCGTTCATGTCGTGGCAGCCCGTGCAGTAGTCGACCTCGTCCGTCGCGGTGATCAGAGCGCCCGAGCTCCCGAACACGCCGGAC
>JACUUM010000068.1 GCA_014859305.1 Coriobacteriia bacterium | reverse complement strand
TTTGCTAGATTCTCTTCGGACCACGAATACCTTCTTCCGGCCCCCCGAGGAGACCCGCCGATGTCCGTGCGCAACGCCATGCTCGCCCTGCTCGCACAGCGGGCGCGCCACGGCTACGAGCTGCGCGACGCCTTCGAGGCGCTCGTGGGCGGCCGGGCGGTATGGGACCTGAAGTCCGCGCAGGTCTACACGACTCTCGCGCGCCTCGAAGAAGCGGGACTCGTCGTGCAGAGCGTGACGCGGCGCGTCGGCGGGCCGGATCAGCGCGTGTACGGGATCACCGACGCCGGCCGCGAGGAGCTCGACGGCTGGTACTCCTCGGGAGTACACCCCATGCACCATCGCGACGAGGTCTTCCTCAAGATCGCGCTCGCGCTCGGAGACGAGGAGGCGCGGCCCGAGACCGTCATCCGGGAGCAGCGCAAGACGCTCTACCGCGACCTGCACGAGCTCACCGCCAGGCGCAACGGCTGCCAGCGGCCCAGGGAGCTGGCGCAGGCGATGCTGCTGGACAAGGCGATCATGCACATCGAGGCGGATCTGCGATGGCTGGAGATGGCGGAGGCCCGGCTGCGAGAGATGGCGCGGCACGCGGTGCCCGAGCTGCCCGAACGGCGACGGGGACGGCCGCGAGTGAGGACAGAGGAAGCCGAGAACGACAGGGACGGGAGGTAGCCGGAGATGGCTATCGCGGAGACACGAGGGCTGACCAAGGTCTACGGCGCCGGCGACACGGCGGTGACGGCTCTCGACCATGTGGATCTGATCATCGAGCCCGGCGAGTTCGTGGCCGTCATGGGCCCGTCGGGCTGCGGCAAGTCGACACTGCTCAACCTCATCGGCGGCCTCGATACGCCCACCGAGGGATCCGTGATCCTCGACGGTCGCGAGATCGCTTCGATGTCGGATAACGAGCTCACCAAGGTCCGCCGCGAGCGGCTGGGGTTCGTCTTCCAGTTCTTCAACCTGATCCCCGTACTGACCGCCGCCGAGAACGCTGCTCTGCCGCTCGTGCTGAACGGCGGCCGGGAGCGGGTGGCACGCCGACGCGCCGAGGACTGGCTGAGTCGCGTCGGGCTGGAGAACCGTCACGGCGCGAGGCCGGACCAGCTCTCCGGCGGGCAGCAGCAGCGAGTCGCGGTGGCGCGCGCGCTCCTCACGGAGCCGGCCCTCGTGCTTGCCGACGAGCCCACCGGCAACCTCGACAGCAAGAGCAGCGACGAGATCGCCGCGCTGCTGCGCCAGGTCAGCGACGAATGGGGTCGCGCGATCCTGATGGTCACGCACGACCCCCGGATCGCCGCGCACGCCGACCGCATCGTGTTCATGCGCGACGGCAGGATCGCCGACGACGCGAGGATCGCGGGCGAGGCGTCGGCCCGCGACGCCATGGAGAAGGCGGGGTTGATGTGAGCACGCAGCTGAAGCTCGCCGGCCGCTATCTGGCCGGACGGAAGCTGAGGACCGCTCTGACCACGCTCGCGATCGTGCTCGGGGTGATGATCATCTTCGGGTTGAACGGCGTGCTGCCCGGCATGATGGAGCTCATGCAGCGCTCGATGCTCGCCTCCGTCGGCGAGGTCGACCTCACCGTCGAGAACGCGTCGTCCGGCCTGTTCCCGGCCGAAGTGGCCGAGGAGGTGGCCGGGGTCGAGGGGATCGCGGCGGCGACGCCGGTGCTGCGACGCACCGTCGCGCTGCCTCCCGAACCTGACTACGGCACGGCGAACGTCAGCGTCATCGGCATCGCCCCGGACACCGCGGGCGAGGTCCGCGCGTTCCCCGTGGCCGAGGGCCGTATGCTGACCGAGGCCGACGACGTGAGGGGCTCGGAGCGCCCGGCGGCGGTGCTGACCGCGTCGACCGCCGAGGAGACGGGCCTGTCGGTCGGCGACGCTCTTCAGATGCCCGCGGCATCGGGGACCGTGACCTTCGAGGTCGTCGGCACCATCGATACCCCTGCGGCGGCAGGTGCCCAGGAGGTCTACGTCCCGCTCGCGACGGCGCAGGAGATGTTCGAGACCCCCGGGCTCGTGACCGCGGTCGACGCGGCCTTCGCGGCGTCGGTGGAGCGCTCCGCGGTCGAGGCCGGCGTGCAGGACGCGCTGGGCGACGGCTACGTCATCGGGGCGATCGCGGCCGACTCCCCGCTCGTCGCCGGATTCGCCGCGGCCGAGGGCATCATGAACCTCATCGGCGTGTTCGTGCTCGCCATGGGCGGCTTCGTCATCCTCAACACCTTCCGCACGATGGTCGCCGAGCGTCGCCACGACATCGGGATGCTGCGGGCGATCGGGGCGTCACGCCGGACGATCCTGGGCCTGTTCCTCACCGAGAGCCTCGTCCAGGGCCTGCTCGGCACGGGGCTCGGGCTTCTTGCGGGCTGGGGCTTCGCCGCCATGGCGGCGAGAACGCTCGGAGGCATCGTCGAGGACCTCGTCCACATGGGCTCCTTCGATCTCGTCTTCCCGCTCGAGGCGTGGGTGCTCTCCATCTCGCTCGGCGTCGGCATCACCGTGCTCTCGGCGATCCTGCCGGCGCGCGCCGCGTCGCGGATCACCCCGCTCGACGCGCTCCGGCCCCAGATCGGTGACGTGTACGAGAAGGCCGCCACGAGGCGCGCGTGGGTGGGCCTCGCACTCATCGCGATCGCGGTGGCCGCGCTCGTCTCACGCGACGCCGGCCTCACGGGTCTCGGCGTGATACTGCTGCTCGTGGGGATGGCGCTGGGTGCTTCGGCGGCGGTGAAGCCGGTCAGCGACCGGTTCTCGCGCGCGATCGAGCTCGTGTACCGCACGGAGGGCGGCCTCGCCCGCGCCAACCTGCAGCGCAACCCGGGCCGCGCCGGCGCGACCGCTTCGGCCGTCATGATCAGCATCGGACTGGTCGTCGCGACGATGTCGCTGACGTCCGCGGTCGTCGGCGGGTACGAGGAGTACGCGGAGAAGGCGACGGGCAGCGACTTCATCGTGCTGCCGCAGAGCTTCATGTTCAGCGGCGGAGCCGTCGGCGCAGGGCCCGAGCTGGCCGAGGAGATCGCGGCGACCGATGGCATCGGCGACGTGGCGACGCTGCGCTACGCGCCCGGGATGGCAGGCGACCTGACGATCCAGGTCATCGGCATCGACCCCGCGGCGTACGGCAGGATCGCGAGCTTCCGCTACGCGGAGGGCAGCTCCGACGCAGACCTCGCCAGGCTCTCCGAGCCGGGCATGCTGCTGGCGAACGG
>JACUUM010000067.1 GCA_014859305.1 Coriobacteriia bacterium | reverse complement strand
CGGTGCGAGTCGAAGATCGCGCCGATCCGGCGGACGACGCCGCCCTCGCGCAGCCGCGCGACGGACTCGAGCACCTGCTCCGCGTTGGTGCCCAGCCTCTCGCCCAGCACCGCGTAGGGCTCGGGGTCGATCGGGAAGCGGGTCTGGATCTCGTCGAGCACGCGGCGTTCGAGGTCGGTCAGCGTGGTTCTCGTGTGGCTCACGTCGTCCCTTCCGATGGTTGGGGGGCGCGCGAGGGGGCGGGGGCCCCGCGGGCGGTCAGGCCGCCGGCGGCGAGGCTGCTTCCTCCACGGGCCGTTCCGCGGGCGCTCCCGCGGCCAGGGTGTCCCGCGACAGCAGGCCGCCGGCGTAGGACGCGAAGTACCAGAACGCCAGAGGCACCACGTGCAGCGCCACCCGGTTGAAGCTGTCGTTGGTGCTGACGCGCCCGGTGTGAGAGGTGCCGTGCACGAACACGGCGATCATGAAGAACTGGAAGACGGCGTAGAGCAGGAGGCGGTTCCATCTCGCCGATGGGCCCTGGAACGGGAAGAGCAGCGACACGATCAGCGCAAGCACCAGCGCGAACCACGTGACGCCCCAGCCGCCGGAGAAGAACAGGTTGGCGATCATGTTCTTGACCGCGTTGAACACCGGCCCGTAGCGCTGCCTGAACAGCCAGCCGACCAGCACGACGTTGAGCAGCGCCGCCACCTTCAGCATGTTGCCGTCGCTCAGCACCCACCTCGGGATCCTCGACATCGGTACCGCCAGCGTCGCCGCGCCGAAGACGACCGTCGCCGCGAGCAGCGCCAGCGCCGTGCGCCCCTGGAGCTTGCCGTCCCACAACCCGAGCCGGTGGAAGGCCGCGCCGTACGCCGCGGCCAGCGGTACGAGCAGTCCCGCGTACGCCGCGAGCACGCCGTTCCTCGGGATCAGGCCGGCGACGTGGCAGACCGCGAGTAGCGCGAGCGGCACGAATGCGTAAGCGAGCCCGTCGGGGCGCGCGTGCACGAGCCCCGCGGCGGCGGCTCCGGCCACCAGCCCCGCTGCGGCGGGCGAGAGCGCGTGACGCGACCCCGCCGAGAAGGCGCCCGCGGCCGCGAGGACGGCCGCCACGGAGAGCGTGAGATACATGGCGCTGACCATGTTGCTATGCACGAACCAGGTGTGGAACACCCAGGCGGGGATCAGCGCGACGGAGAGGCAGACGAACCCGGTGGCCGCGGCGCGCCGGACCGGCTCGAGGGCGGCGAACGCACCGGCCCAAAGCGCCCACCCGAGGATCGCCAGCACGTGCGCCGAGAACACGGGGTAGACGACGTAGGTCCAGTCGCTGCCCATCAGTCGGTCGGCCGCGTGCAGCGCCGGTATGAGCACCGAGCGCGACGAGATGATGACGTCGCTGATGTGCCCGGTGTCGAAGAGGTACCACCCCGACAGCTCGTAGTGCGAGTAGCTGTCGAAGCCGACCTGGGTGAGGCGGGAAGCCGCCAGCCCGCCGGCAAGCGCGGCCAGGGCGCCTCCGAACCCCGCGTAGCCGCGCCACGACACCTCGGCCGTGCCGTCCGCGCCGAGCCCCCGTGCGGCCGCAGCGACGAAGGTCGCCCATACCGTCAGCCCGAGCAGCGTCGTCCCAGCGCTGGGCGGCGAGCCGGCGAAGCTCCACAGCGACGCCGCGAGCGTCCAGCCCACTGCTCCGACGGGTAACGCCGCCAGGTGGTACAGCACCGGACCCAGCCCGCGCCTGGCCGGGTACAGCGCCGCCCAGCCCGTCACGAGCGATATGCCGACGAGGGCGACGTTGCCGATCACGGCCCCGCTCCTTCCGGCACGAGCACGGCGGGAACGCAGTAGACCTTCTCCCGACGCTCGTCGGTGAACAGGACGACGCGCCCGTCCGGCCGGTCGGAGACCACCCCCACCACGCTCATCGGGTACTCCACGGTGCGGTGCCTCCCGAGGAGACCCGCCAGGACCTCGTCGGACAGCGTCGGATCGTACTCGAACTGCTCGAGGCCCCAGCCGCTCATCTGTTGCAGGAAGTAGCCGCTGTACGTCGCGATGGTCCCGGCTCCCTCGACCTTCGCGAGGTCGTTGAGGTTCCGGGGGCCCGCGAGGCCGAGGATGCGCCCGCCCGCGGCGTCCCGGGAGGCCAAGCCGATGTAGAAGGTGATGAGGCGCGGCTGGGTCTTCTGCTCCAGCACGCCCAGCAGCGAGCCGTCGCTGTACGAGATCCCCGAGAACGGCCAGTGCGCCAGACTGAAGTGCACGGAGTGCACGACGAGGACGGCCGCGAGCGTCGCGAGGACGGCGACGACGGCGAGCCGGCCGCCGCGACGGGCGACGAGAGCGTCCGCGTCGGGGTGCGACGCAGCCTCCTGTCTCGGCAGCGCTTCGGGCATCTTCCTCCTCCTGCGCGGGAGCGCGTGCGCGGCTCGGCCGCTAGAGCGCCGCCCTCGCCCTCTCGCGCCGTTCGGGCTCGTAGACACAGTACGGCTCGGCCGCGAGATAGTCGCCCGTCACGGAGAGCGCCCGGGCGCGGCAGCCCCCGCAGACGGCCTTGTACTCGCAGATCCCGCACTTGCCTTTCAGCAGGGTGTAGTCGCGCAGTTCGTTGAGGACCGTCGACTCCGTCCATATCCGGCTGAACGGCTGTTCCTTGACGTTGCCGAGCTGCATGTCGAAGTAGCCGCATGGCTGGATGTCGCCCACGTGGCTGATGAAGCAGAACGTGATGCCGCCGAGGCAGCCCCGCGTCATGGCGTCCAGCCCGTACTCCTCGCGGGTGACCTTCTTGCCCTCGGCCTTGGCCTTCTGCCGGATGATGCGGTAGTAGTGCGGCGCGTCGGTGGGCTTGAAGTGCAGCGGCGAGGTCTTCTGCCGCTCGTAGGCCCACTCCAGCACCCGCTCGTACTCGCCGGGCGGCAGCTCCTCGTCGAGCAGCTCGCTGCCGCGTCCCGTGGGCACGAGCATGAAGATGTGGAACGCGTCCACGCCGAGGTCCTCGGCGAGGTCGTGGATCTCCTCGATCCGGTCGGCGTTGAGCTTCGTGACGGTCGTGTTGATCTGCACGCCGATGCCGTGGGCCTTGGCGATCCGGATGCCCTGGATGGTCGCGTCGAAGCAGCCCGGCTGTCCTCGGAAGGAGTCGTGGCCGGCCGCGTCCGGGAAGTCGACCGAGACCGAGATGCGCGGGATGCGGTGCTCGCTCATCCTGGCGGCGATCTCCTCGGTGATGAGAGTGGCGTTCGTGCCGATGACCGGCATCGCGCC
>JACUUM010000066.1 GCA_014859305.1 Coriobacteriia bacterium | reverse complement strand
CGCCATGAGGCGGGCGAACACGGCGCGCTGCTCATCCGCGTGGAAGCGCTCCACGAGACCTCGCGTGACGACGCACACGGGTCGCTCGCGGCCCCACCCGACGACGAAGGCGTTCACCGACGTGCTCTCCACCACGTACATCTCGGGCGCGACCTGCACGCCGCAGGCGATCGCCATGTCCTTCAAGGCGTGCTTCGTCGGGAGGAGCTCGCCCCGCGGCGCCCTCTCGGCGCCTATGGCCGGAAGCAGGCGACGCACGGGGCGGGCAAGCGTCACGCCCACGTAGGCGACGCCCAGGACGACCGAACCGGCCGCGACCCAGGCGGCGACGTCGGGAACCGCACCGGCCAGCCTTGCCGAGGGCGAGAGGTTCCCCGCCTGCCAGCCCTGCAGGAACACGAGCGACAGCAGCGGCACGAGCACCAGGACCTCGGCCGCGAGCACGCAGGCGAGTAGGAAGCCCCCGATGAACAGGGCGAGCTTGACGCGGTTGCGCTCCACGCGCAGCCAGAGAGGCTCCAGCCGGACGGGCGCCCTGGGAGTGGTCCGCGCCACGTGCCCCCCTACCTCCGCCGGCTCGCGAGCTCCTCGGCGAGCTCGTCCAGGGTGAGACCCTCGCGCACCATCACGACCACGAGGTGGTAGACCAGGTCGGCGATCTCGTGGCGCAGCTGCCCGGCATCCCCGTCGCGCGCCGCGATGACGACCTCGGCCGCCTCCTCGGCGATCTTCTTGAGCAGCTTGTCCTGCGGGCCCCCCAGCAGCTTGGCCGTGTAGGAGCCCTCGGGCAGGTCGCGCTTGCGCTGCTCGAGTACCGCGTACAGCTCGCCCAGCACGGCGCCGAGCTCGGGCCGGGGCTTCGTCGACGGTGCACCCGACGGGTCCGCGGCGCTCATCGGCCGCCCTCCTCCTCGGGGGCCGGTGAAGCCAGCGAGCGGTAGAAGCAGCTGCGCTCGCCGGTGTGGCAGGCGACGCAGTCGCCCTTCTGGTCCACGAGCACGAGCAGGCAGTCCGCATCGCAGTCGTAGCGCACGTCGAGGACCTCCTGTACGTTGCCCGACTCCTCGCCCTTCATCCAGTACTTCTCGCGGGAGCGGCTCCAGAACCACGTCCGCCGCGTCCGTAGCGTCTCGCGCAGGGAATCGGCGTTCATGTAGGCGACCATCAGCACCTCGCCGGTGTCGTGCTGCTGCACGACCGCCGGGATCAGGCCGGCCTCGTCATACGTCAGGTCGTCGATGCCGAGCGCGTCGCGTTCGCGGTCCATGCGTCCTCCGAGGGCCGGATCCGTACCGAGCAGTGTAGCAGCCGTCGAGGCCGATCGAGAGCCCTGTCGCGCCTCGGCCGTGGTGCCATCCCGCACTCAGAGCCGCACCGGCACGCCGTGCGCCGCCATGGCCTCCTTGACCTGCCGGATCGAGAACTCGCCGAAGTGGAACACGCTGGCGGCCAGCACGGCGTCGGCGTCGGCCTCCACCACGACCTCCGCGAAGTGGTCGAGCTCGCCCGCCCCGCCGCTCGCGATCACCGGGATGTTGAGAGCACCCGTGACCGCTCGCGTGAGGTCGATGTCGAAACCGTCCTTGGTGCCGTCGCGGTCCATGCTGGTGAGCAGGATCTCGCCCGCCCCGCGGGACTCCGCCTCGCGGGCCCAGGCCTCGGCGTCCAGCCCCGTGTTCGTGCGGCCGCCCGCCACGAACACCTCCCACCGGCCTGGCGAGCTCCCCGTCACCCTTCTCGCGTCGATCGCCACCACGATGCACTGCGAGCCGTAGATACGCGAGGTGTGCGTGACCAGCGCGGGATCGGCCACGGCAGCGGAGTTCATCGAGATCTTGTCGCAGCCGGCCGCCAGCATCGCGCGGATGTCCTCGGCGGTACGCATCCCTCCGCCGACGGTGTAGGGGATGAAGACCTCCTCGGCGGCGCGGCGCGCGACCTCCAGCATCAGCGGCCGCTCCTCGTGGGTGGCGGTGATGTCGAGGAAGATGAGTTCGTCGGCGCCCTCGCGGTCGTAGGCTGCTGCGAGCTCCACAGGATCGCCGGCGTCGCGGAGCTCCACGAAGCGCACGCCTTTGACGACGCGCCCCTCGTGGACGTCGAGGCACGGGATGACGCGCTTGGTGAGCACCCGCTCTACGCCGCCTCTCCCCGCGCGGCCGCGAGCGCGGCGGCCAGAGAGAAGCGTCCCTCGTACAGCGCCGTCCCGATGATCACGCCTTCGATCTGCTCGCCGATGGAGGTCAGGTCCACGATGTCGTCGATGCTCGCGACGCCGCCGGAGGCGATGATCGGGATCTCGATCTGGGCCGCCAGCGCCCGGTACGCGCCGTAGTTCACGCCGGTCTGCATGCCGTCCAGCGAGATGTCGGTGTACGCCAGGCGCCTCACGCCGAGGAGCTCCAGCTCGCGCACGAGCTCGAGCACGCCGTAGGCGGTACCCTGCCGCCACCCCTCGATGGCCACCTTGCCGTCGCGAGCGTCGATGCCCGCGACGATGCCCGGGAACTCGGCGCAGGCCTCGGCGACGAGCTCGGGCTCCGTCACGAGCGTGGTGCCGAGCACGGTGCGCTCGACGCCGGCGTCGTAGAGCCGCCGCAGCGTGTCCATGTTGCGGATGCCGCCCCCGACCTGGACGTGCATGTCGACGGAGTCGACGATGCGGTGCACGACGCCGATGTTCTTCGGCTCGCCGAGGACCGCTCCGTCCAGGTCGACGACGTGCAGCCACGAGGCGCCCTGGTCGGCCCAGCGCCTGGCCTGGTCGACGGGGTCGTCGTTGTAGACCTTCACCGCATCGAGCTGCCCCTGCCTCAGACGCACGACCTTGCCGTCGAGGATGTCGATCGCCGGCAGAACGATCATCCTTCAAGCACCTTCCTCCGCTATGCGTCCGAAGTTCCCGAGCACCCGAAGCCCGAGCGCGGACGATTTCTCCGGATGGAACTGGACGGCGAAGGCGTCGCGCTTCTGCACCGCCGCTGCGAAAGGGACCCCGTGAGCCGTCTCCCCGATGATACAGGAAGGGTCCTCGGGGATCAGGACGTAGCTGTGCACGAAGTAGAACGCCGAGCCCGGCGGCACCCCCTCGAAGAGCCTGCTCGGACGAGGGTGGTCGACCGTGTTCCAGCCGATGTGCGGCACCTTCACTCCGTCGGGCAGCCGCTCGCAGGCCCCCGGCACGACCCCGAGCCCCGGGTGCTCCCCGTCCTCGTACCCGACGTCGGCCAGGAGCTGCATCCCCAGGCAGATCCCGAGGAACGGGGTCCCGGCCGCGATGCGCCCGAGGACGACGTCCCACATCCCCGAGGCTCGCAGGCGGGCGGACGCATCGCCGAACGCTCCGACGCCGGGCAGCACCACGGCGGACGCTGCCGCGACCGCGGCCGCGTCCCCGGTCACCATCACATCGCTCACCCCGGCGTGCTCGAAGCCCTTCTGCACGCTGCGCAGGTTCCCCATGCCATAGTCCACGACCGCGATCATCGGCTCGCCTTCCCGCCCCGCTCCCTCACAGCGATCCCTTCGTGGACGGCACGCCGCCTACGCGCGGGTCGGAGGAGAGCGCCTCGTACAGCGCCCGGGCGAGGGCCTTGAAGGCCGCCTCGACGATGTGGTGGCTGTTCCCGCCGGCGAGCTTGTGCAGGTGCGCGGTGACGCCGGCGTTGGCGGCCAGAGCCGCCATGAACTCCTTGGCGAGAGAGGTGTCGAACGTCCCGATCAA
>JACUUM010000065.1 GCA_014859305.1 Coriobacteriia bacterium | reverse complement strand
ATCACCTCGTTGAGCACCCTATTTGCTAGACTCGGGACGACCCGGCCCTGCATCGACGGGACCTCGACGTGCAGAGATCCTCCCACGAAGTGATAGGCAGGTACTGGCCCGCGGCTCTCATCGGGGTTTCCCTCGTCGCGCCCATCTTCATCGACACGATCGCGCACTCCGAGCTGTTCATGACGTTCCTGCTCGCCGGCTTCGCTGCCGCGGCTGTCGCCGCCGCAAGGCGCGGATCCCACCTCCACGTTCCGAAGGCGCTGACCATCTCCCTCGCGGCGCTGATCCTGTACCTGGGTGCGAGGGCGCTCTTCGCCCCCGAGCCGTTGGTCGCCCTGTACGGAGCGTACAGTTCGGACGGCACGGTCCTTTGGCTCGTGTCGGCAGCCGTCGCGACGCTCGGCGCATCCGCATGGGCCTCGGGTCGGCTTCGTGGCGAGCCGGCGTCCTCGGACGGCGTCGTCTGGTCGCTCATCGCGATCTCCACTTACTGTGCCGCGTCCGGTGTCGCGGGGTGGCTGTGGGGACCGACCGATACCGTCGGAGGGCTCCCGAGCGGCTTCACGCCCAACTCTCAGTACCAGCTGCAGTTGCTGACCGTGGGGATGACAGCCGCGATCGCCTGGGGACTGCTGAAGCGACGGAACGTCGCTCACGTCGTGCCGGCGGCGCTCGCGCTCGTCGTGATCGCGGTGAATATCGGCGAAGCCCGCGCCGCAGCCGCGCCCGTCGCGTTGGCAGTCGCCGCTATCTACGTCGCCTCCCTGGTCGTCGCGCTCCCCCGCCTGACCGGAAGGGTCTTCGCGGGCGTGTGGACCGCGCTCGTCGGCATCGCTGGGACTGCCACTGCAGTGGCAGTCCTGTCGGAGAACTGGTCGGTGCGCACCGTGACCTTGCTGGACTCGCTCGGCAACGCACGGGGCACGCTCTGGAGTTCGGCCGCGCGGATCGTGGAGGGGAACCCCCTGTTCGGACGCGGCCTCGCTCATGCCACGCCGATCTCGCGCTGGACGTTCGACGGTGGGACCTTCGACGTCACTACCACGACCGACCCCCACAATGTGTTCTTCCTTCTGGCTACGGGCGGAGGGGTCGTAGCAGTCATCCTGGGGTTGGCGGTCCTCTTCTTCATGCAGCTGTCCGTCTTCGAGGCGACGCGGGCGGCCGCCCGAGCGTACAGGCCCGCCCTCCTCGTCTTGGTCGCCGGCACCGCCGCGCTGTTCGTCCTCTCGCAGTTCGCTTTCGCGTACCCCGTCGCATGGACGCTCGGCGGCCTCCTCGTCGGACTCGTACTGGCGGCTGGTGCCACCCCCCAAGCGGCCGCCCGACCCCCCGGCAGGAAAGGGCTGCTGCTCCTCGCAGGCGCCGCCGCGCTGCTCGCCTTCGTCGCGGCTGCCTGGGTACCCACCCCCAACCGCGCGGCGTCCCTGCGCCTCTCTTCCGGAGCCTGGATGGACCCCGCGATCGCGGTGGCGCGCCAACTCGCGCTGGTCGAGGATTCGTGGGACGTGATGCCCATGGAGACCGCGAACGACATCCTCTCGACCGGGCTGGCCGCGGGCGCCCCCCAGGCCGTGGGCTACCTCCCGCTCGCCGAGCAGAAGCGCGGCATCGTGAAGGACAACATGGCGTGGGACGCACGCCTTGCGGCTTCGGAGCTGCACCTGTGGGCCGCGCAGACGGACGCGGGCGCCACGAGCGCGGCAGCCCTGCGGGAGGCCGTCGAGGCGGGCATGCTCGCCGATCCCGCGTCCGGCTTCTGGGCGACCGCGGGCACGGCTCTGCTGGCCGAACACGACGAGCAGACCGCCATCGCCTACGCCAAGCTCGTACGCTCCGATCCCCTCTGGGCGATGCAGGCGGAACGGAACGCGGATGCGGCCACCGTGGCGCTCATCGAGCAGCTCGCGGAGCGCTAGCGCCGGACGGCCCGGAGCGGCCGGTGCCGCTACAGTCTCATCAGGTACTGATCGACCGGAGCGAAATCGTCGGTCAGCAGCCGGGTGCCCTGAGGGACCTCGTACCCCGTGAATCGGTTCGCCGCGAACTCCGGCGCCACGGCCTCGATCGCCGCAGCCAGGTCGCTTCCGGGGCGCTTCACCGCTACGATCGACGTGTTCCGCAGCGGGGCGTCGGCTTCGAGACCCTGGACGGCGTACGCCTCGACCTGAGGGAACACCGCCGAGATGCTCGCGAACAGAGCGTCGTAGAACCGCGAGCGTTCGTCAGTGGGAGAGGCGACGACGTTCATGACCAGGATGCCGTCCTCCGCCAGCAGGTCGTAGCATCGTCTCCAGGCCTCCACGGTCGTGAGTTGGTACGGAACCGTCGCTTCTGACTTGAATGCGTCGATGAAGACCGCGCCGTAAGGCCCCTCGGCACGATTCAGGAACGTCCTGCCGTCTTCGAGGAAGACGCGGATGCGGGGGTCGTCGGAGAAGCCGAAGTACTCGCGGGCCACGTCCACCAGCTCGCCGTCGATCTCCACGGCGTCGACCGTGGCGTTCGCGTTCGTGGCGACGAAGATCCGAGGATAGCTGAAGGTCCCGCCCCCTACCATGAGCGCGCGCTCGATCCCGGGGGTGAGGCGCGCGGCGAGGTCGTAGTAGCCGTAGTAGTCGAACGCGTAGGGCTCTCCGCTGTCCACGTACGACGCCGACTCGGCCGAGATGTGGTCGCGGGAGAGCCCGATGAGCTCGCGCCCGGTGTCGGGGTCGGCGGCCGTGCGCAGCAGGTACCTGTCGTACTGCGTGTCCAGCGACACCGTCCCGGAGCGTGACGCGAGCCATGAGAGGAGAACCATGCCGAGGACAGCGGCCAGCAGCAGCGCCTTCCTCCAATCGAAACGGCCCATCAGCACGACGGCCAGCCCGGCTAGCACCACGACGCAGACGAGCATGATGTTGTGCGTACCCAGAACGGAGATGAGCCAGAAGCCGGCGGCGAACGTGCCTGCGATGCTTCCCAGCGTAGCCAGGGCGTAGAGTGAGCCGACCGTGGCGCCCGCATGCTCCACGCCGTGCATCCTGACGCGGATGGAATACGGCGTGACCACACCGAGCAGCATGGACGGGACCGCGAAGAGCAGGCAGGCAGCGACGACGGACATGGTCCTCGTCGCGCCTCCAGCCACGAGCGCGGGCAGAAGACGGTCCTCGCTGAAGGACATCAGGGCGACACCCAGAGCAGCGATCCCCAGCACCCACGAGAGCATCGTCGCATCCACCCACCTGTCCGCGAGCCGCCCCCCGACGTAGTTGCCCAGGCTCATGAACGCCAGGATCACGCCGATGAGGCTGGTCCAGACGAACAGCGAGCTGCCGAAGTAGGGAGACATCAGGCGCGACCCGGCCAGCTCGAGTACCATCCCGATCCCGGCAGACACGAAGACCGCCGTCTCGAGCACGAGCGGCCTGTCGGCGAGTGAAGCTGCGTCGGTCCGCATTCTCTGATCCAGTCCTTGTCGGCCTAGCTGCGACGACGGTTCCGCCCCGGCGGGCTACCGCTGGAAGCTCTTGTACCGCTCGTGGCACACCCCGCAGAAGTTACGGCCCCTGACCTTGGCCATGCTGCCGTGGCAGCTGTCACAGGAGTCGAAGCCTGCGGCGGGTCGAGAGCCGTGCACCCTCGGCCAGGCGCTGGTGGGGTGACCGGGGAACGGACCCTTGTCGTGGCACTTGTCGCAGGGGTTGCGCCTCGCGGTGTGACACTTCTTGCAGGTCTTCCCGCCCTTGTACCAAGTGTCGAGCGTGGCGACACGCGGGTGCTCGCTGTTGATGAATCCCGCACTGTGGGGCATCCGTATGCCGTGGCAGGAGTCGCAGGCGCGCTCGTCATGGCACGTGTAGCACTTGGTCTC
>JACUUM010000064.1 GCA_014859305.1 Coriobacteriia bacterium | reverse complement strand
ACCGTAGAATCGGCCTGCCCAGCGCCGATAGCCGTATAAGCAGCGTTCTCGGCGTCCGGCCGGCTCCTCTTTCGCCAGCATAACGCCTGTCGACGGTCCTCGCAGCCTCCCTGGTCGACCCGCATACGCAGTCTGTATAAGCCCGCCCCCCGGCGCCCTCCGTGCGTGACCGACCGGCAGTCCTCGGCGATAATCGAGGTGTGAGGACCTGTCGCCCCGCCCTCAGGACGCCGACTCCGAGGAGCGCGCCATGATCGAGCGCTACACCCGGCCCGAGATGGGCCGCATCTGGAGCCTCGAGAACAAGTACGAGACCTGGAAGGAGATCGAGGTCCTGGCCACCGAGGCTCAGGCCGAGATCGGCGTGGTGCCGGGCGTCGAGGCTACCGAGGTGCGCATCCGGGCGGCATTCGACGTGGATCGCATCAACGAGATCGAGCGCGAGACCAACCACGACGTCGTCGCGTTCCTCACGAATCTCGCGGAGAACATCGGCGAGGCGTCCAAGTGGGTCCACTACGGCATGACCTCCTCGGACCTGGGCGACACGGCGCTGTGCTACCAGATGGCGCAGGCGATCGACGTCGTCGTCGCCGACGTCCGGCGGCTCGGGCTCATCTGCAAGCGGCGCGCGTTCGAGTACCGCGACACGGTCTGCGTGGGGCGCACGCACGGCATCCACGCCGAGCCGATGACCTTCGGCATGAAGTTCGCGCGCTGGGCGTGGGCCTGGAAGCGCTCGCTGGAGCGGCTGCAGCGCACCCGCGAGGCCGTCGCGGTCGGCGCCATCAGTGGCGCCGTCGGCACGTACTCGAGCATCGACCCGTTCGTCGAGTCCTACGTCTGCGAGAAGCTCGGACTGACCCCCGAGCCGCTCTCCACCCAGGTCGTCCCGCGCGACCGCCACGCGCAGTTCCTCGCGGTGCTGGCCACCGTCGCCTCGACCGCCGAGGAGGTCGCCACCGAGGTCCGCGCGCTGCAGCGCTCCGACACCCTCGAGGCCGAGGAGCCCTTCGCGCGAGGCCAGAAGGGGTCCTCGGCGATGCCGCACAAGCGCAACCCGATCACCGCCGAGCGCGTCTGCGGACTCGCGCGGGTGGTGAAGGCCAACGCGCAGGTCGGCTTCGACAACGTGGCGCTGTGGCACGAGCGCGACATCTCGCACAGCAGCGCCGAGCGCGTGGTGCTCGCCGACTCGTCGATCGCCACCGACTACCTGCTCGACAGGCTCGCGTGGGTGCTCGACGGGCTCGTCGTCTACCCCGAGCGCATGCTCGCCAACCTCGAGGCGACCCGCGGCCTCATCTACTCGTCCAAGGTGCTGCTCGCGCTCGTGGACGCCGGCATGCTGCGCGAGGACGCCTACGCGATCGTGCAGCGCGCGGCCATGCGGGTGTGGGACGACATCCAGCAGGCGCGGTCGGGACCGACGTTCCGGGAGGCGCTGGAAGCCGATCCCGAGTTCGCCGCCGCCGGGGTCCCCGCCGCCGACCTCGACGCGCTGTTCGACCCGCGCTCGTTCCTCGGCAGGGTGGACGTCGTGTTCGAGCGGCTCGAGGGGCTGGAGTTCGGCGAGTAGGACGCGCGCGGTCCTCCCGCCGCTAGGCTTCCTCCACATCGCGTCCGCGGAACAGCGGGAACGCGAGGAGCGTCGCGGCCGCTCCTATCGCCAGCATCACGAGCGCGGGTCCGACGGCGGCGTCGGCGGCGGGCACGGGCTCGAAGTGGTGGAAGGGCGCGGCCTCGAGCAGCACGTCCGGCAGGTCGACGAAGGCGCCGACGAACTCGAACACGAAGGTCACGAGCACCGCGCCGAACGCCACCATGCCGGTGAGCCTGGGCACGGCCGCGAACGCGAGCAGGCCGATGCCGAAGAACAGCAGCGCGATGGGCAGCAGGTTCAGCGCCGCGGCGCGCACGGCGAGCCAGCGCCATCGCGAGACCGGCCGGGCGAGGATCGGCTCCAGCCGGCCCGACGCCTCGTCGTCGCGGATCCCGGCCACCGTGGTCACGGCGAACAGCGCGACGATGAGCACGGCGAAGGTCATCGCCAGCCCGACGAACCCCTCGGGCCTGTCCAGGCCGGCGAAGCCGACCTCCTCCATCAGGCGGACGAACCCGGGCGAGGCCTCGACGAACCGGACGACCTCGCCGGTCAGCAGGCCGATGAGCAGCGTGAAGGCCGCCGCGCCGATCCCCCAGCCCAGCAGGCCTGGTGTCACCTCCCGCGCGGCCAGCGCAGGGAGCGAGCGCATGGGCACGCCCGCACGCTCCTCGTCGCCGGCGCGGAGCACGGACCCCCCGAGCTCCCGGCGCGATCTCATCGCGAAAGCCGCGGCGGCCAGGGCGGCCGCCGGCGGCGCGAACAACCAGAACACGGAGAGGCGCCATCCGCCGTCCTCGGCCGCCGGCAGGTTCACCCAACCGAAGGGCGTCGTCCACTCGAGCGCCTCCAGCGCCTCCACGCCCGAGGCGACGCGGACGAGCAGCGCGAGCACGATGACCGCCGCCCCGGCGGCCACCGCGTGGGTGCGGGACGGCGCGACCTGCGCCAGCGCCAGCCCGAGCGCGCCGAAGACCGCCGCGCACGCCGCGTTCGCGCCCGCGACGATCGCGGCGTCCTCGGCTGAGAGGGCCTCGATCGCCGAGAGCGATCCGAACGTCGCGGCCCACAGCGCCGCGACCGCGATCGCCAGGGCGACCGCCGCCGCGGAGAGCAGCCCGGTGCGCCTCACGGCGCCGGCGAGCAGGAGCTCGGCGTGCCCCTCGTCCTCCTCGCCGCGGGTGATCCGCGTCGCCGCAAGCATCGCCCACACCGCTGCGAGCACGGTCGTCACCCCACCGACGCGCCACAGCGCGAAGCCGCCGGCCTGGTCGATCCCGCGCGCCCTGCCGAACAGCGCCTCGAAGGCTGGGTTGCCCTCGACCTGCGTCGCCAGCGCCTCCCGTTCGAGCTGCGTCGGGTAGGCCTCCTCCCAGCCGGTCATCACGAGAGCGCTCGCTCCGGCGATCAGCACGATCCACACGATCGAGCTCACGCCCAGGAGCCGGAGGTGATGGCGCAGCGACTCGAACCACGCGCGGAAGCCGCCGTACCGTGCCATCAGCGCTGCCCGTCCTTCCGGCGGCGCCCAGCGGTCTTCTCCCCACGCCGGCGCCGCGCCTCCTCCCGGCCGCGCTCCTCGTCGGCGTGGCCGGCCTCGCCGTAGTAGGTGCGGAAGAGCTCCTCCAGCGACGGCTCGCGCACCTGCAGCCACGTGACCTCCGCCGAGGAGAGCGCCTTGAGCGCGGGGTCGGTGGAGCCTCGGACCCTCATGCTGACGCGTCCGTCGGCGACCTCGACCTCCTCCACGCCGGGCACCCCCTCCAGTGGCGGCGGCTCCCCGACGATCGTCGCCTCCACCTTCAGCGCCGAAAGGTGCCGCAGCTCCGGGAGCGTGCCCAGTTCGGCGAGGTGCCCGCGGCGCAGGATGCCCACCCTGTCGCAGACCGCCTCCACCTCGGAGAGGATGTGCGAGGACAGCAAGACGGTCTGTCCGCGTCCCTTGGCCTCGCGCAGGCACTCCTGGAACTCGGCGTTGAGCAGCGGGTCGAGACCGCCCGACGGCTCGTCGAGCACGAGCAGCTCGGCGCGCGTCATGAGCCCGGCGATCACCGCGATCTTCTGACGGTTACCCTTGGAGTAGGAGCGGCCCTTCTTGCCCTCGTCGAAGTCGAAGCGCTCCACGAGCTCCTCCCGGTAGGCGAGGTCGTAGCCGCCGTGCAGCGCCCCCAGCAGGTCGAGCATGCGCCGGCCGGAGAGCCCGTGCCACACCGACAGCTCTCCAGGCACGTACGCCATCCGACGGTGCATCGCGACGGGCTCGTGCCAGGCGTCGTGGCCGAAGGCCGTGGCCCGCCCCTCGTCCGGCTTCAGCAGGCCGAGGAGCACACGCAGCGTGGTGGTCTTGCCGGCGCCGTTGGGGCCGAGCAGGCCGAAGACCTCTCCCGGCCGCACGTCGAACGTGAGGTCGTCGACGGCGACCGTCCTGCCGAAGCGCTTGGTGACCCCCTCGAACCGGATGACGCTCTCCTCGGGCACGTCCCGCTCCCTTCATCCGGGCTCTTCCGGTACCTACGCCGCTAGCCCCACCGCTCCCGGTGGA
>JACUUM010000063.1 GCA_014859305.1 Coriobacteriia bacterium | reverse complement strand
GGCCTCCAGCCACGACAGCACGTTGCCGGTGTCGTAGCCGGCGCACTCGGTGACCACCGCGTAGAGGTCCTCGCTTCGCAGCAGCTCGCGCAACGCGTCGGTGAGCTGTATCTCGTCGCCGCGGCCGGGCTCGATCTTCGGCAGGATGTCCATCACCGCCGGGGTGAGGAGATAGCGGCCGAAGATCGCCATGTTCGACGGGGCCTGGTTCACCGGCGGCTTCTCCACCAGGTCGGTGACCTTCCAGACACCCGGCTCGATCTCCTTGCCGCCGATGACGCCGTAACGCGAGACGTACTGCTGCTCGACCGGCGTGACGGTGAACACCGAGGCGCCGTAGCGCTCGTGGACCTGCTTCAGGCGGCCGAGGCAGTCGTTGTCGGGCACGAGCACGTCACCGAGCAGCACGAAGAACGGCTCGTCGCCCGAGACGAAGCTGGCCCCCGTGAGCACGGCGTGCCCCAGGCCGCGAGGCCGCTTCTGCCGCACGTAGAAGACGTCGGCGAGCTCGGAGACCCTGCGAACGTCGCGCAGCCGCTCGGTGTTGCCGGAGCGCTCGAGCAGCTCCTCGAGCTCGACGCTGCGGTCGAAGTGGTCCTCGATGGCGCGCTTGCCGCGCCCCGTCACCATGAGGATCTCGCGCGCGCCGCCGGCGACGGCCTCCTCGACCACGTACTGGATGACCGGCTTGTCCACCACGGGCAGCATCTCCTTGGGCTGCGCCTTGGTGACCGGCAGGAACCGCGTGCCCAGACCCGCGGCCGGGATGATGGCTTTCATGTGGTCTCCTCCCGATGAGTGGCCCCGCTCTCGTCCTGACAAGCGTCCCACGGCAACACGCCGCCCGCCAGGGCCTCGACGACGCGCCCCGACACCTCGCCGTCCCAGCACTCCGGCCGCGGCCAGTCCCGCGCCGAGGAGAGAGCGTCGGCGAGCGCCGCGAGTATCGCCGCCCGCTCAGCGGCCGCCAGCCTGTTGGCTCCCACCTCGAGCGTGACCGTCCTCTCCGTGTTCCGCCGCACGGTGACGCACGGCGTGCGCAGCATGCACGCCTCCTCCTGTACCCCTCCCGAATCTGTGACCGCCGCCGCCGCGTCGCTCTCGAGCGAGAGCATGTCGAGGTAGCCGACGGGGTCGGTGAGCCGGATGTTCGGCGTCCGCTCGCCCGCGCCGAGCGCCGCGAGGGCGGGTCGCGTGCGCGGGTGCACGGGCAGGAGCACCGGCATCGGCGCCTCGGCGAACGCGGCGACGACGTGCGAGAGCCGTTCCGGGTGGTCGGTGTTCTCGGGCCGGTGCACGGTGGCGAGCACGTACTCGCCGGGCTCCAGGCCGTACCGCCGGCACGTCTCGCGCTCCCGCGCGTCGTCGACATGCCGCAACAGCGATTCGGCCATCACGTTGCCGACGAGATGCACGCGTTCGGGCTGGATCCCCTCGTTGCTCAGGTTCTCGCACGCCGCGGCCGTGGGCGCGAGCAGCATGGCCGAGAGCTGGTCCGTGACCAGCCGGTTGACCTCTTCGGGCATCAGCATGTCGAAGGAGCGCAGGCCCGCCTCCAGGTGCACCACGGGGATGTGCATCTTGGACGCGGCCAGCGCGGCGGCGAGAGTGGAGTTGACGTCGCCCACGACGAGGACCACGTCGGGACGTTCCCGCTCGAACAGCTCCTCCAGGCGCATCATCGCGTGACCCGTCTGCACCGCGTGCGTGCCCGAGCCCACCTCCAGCGACCAGCGCGGTTCGGGGATGCTCAGGTCGGTGAAGAAGACGTCCGACATCGCCGCGTCGTAGTGCTGCCCGGTGTGCACCAGGTCGGCCTCGTGTCCCGCGGCGCGCAGCGCCGGTACCAGCGGCCCGACCTTGATGAAGTTCGGTCTCGCGCCGACTATGACGAAGAGTCGCATGTCCGTCCTCTCGGGGCGGCAGCGCCCCGGCTCGCCCGCCCTGAGGCTCGCTTCGCTACAGATCCCCGAGGACCTCCGCGGCCGCCTCGGCGAAGCGGTCGAGCTCCTCGTCGGTGTGCGCAAGCCCTACGAACGTGGCCTCGAACTGGCTCGGCGCCAGGGTGAACCCGCGCTCCAGCATCCCGCGGAAGTACGCCGCGTAGCGCTCGGTGTCGCAAGTCGCCGCCGAGCTCCAGTCCACGACCTCCTCGTCCGTGAAGAACATGCACGCCATCGAACCGACGCGGGTCAGGTGCGCGGGGATGCCGGCGCCCTTCACGGCCGCTCGCAGCCCCGCCTCCAGCCGCGCGCCCTTGCGCTCGAGCTCCTCGTAGACGCCGGGGCGGCGCAGCGCCTCTACGGTCGCCAGTCCGGCCACCATCGCCACCGGATTGCCCGACAGCGTCCCCGCCTGGTAGACCGGGCCGTCCGGCGCGAGCCTGTCCATGATCTCGGCTCGCCCGCCGAAGGCGCCGACGGGGAAGCCGCCGCCGATCACCTTGCCCAGTGTGGTGAGGTCCGGCGTCACGCCGAAGCGCTCCTGCGCGCCGCCGAGCGCCACGCGGAAGCCCGTGATGACCTCGTCGAAGATCAGCAGGCAGCCGTGCTCGTCGCAGAGCCCCCGCAGCCCCTCCAGGTAGCCCTCGCGCGGCGGGACGACGCCCATGTTGCCCGCCACCGGCTCCAGGATGATCGCCGCGACCTGCTCGGGCGCGGCCTCCAGCGCCTCGCGCACGGCCCCGAGGTCGTTGTAGGGCAACACGATCGTGTCGGCTGCCGCGCCCTTCGTGACGCCCGGCGTCGATGGAATGCCCAGCGTCGCCAGCCCGCTGCCCGCCGCCACCAGCAGCGCGTCGGAGTGCCCGTGGTAGTTGCCCTGGAACTTGATGAACTTCTCGCGCCCGGTGTACCCGCGCGCGAGGCGGATGGCGCTCATCGTGGCCTCGGTGCCCGAGGACACCATCCGCACCTTCTCCACGGAGGGCACGGCCGCCGCCACCGCCTCTGCGAGCGCGACCTCCTCGCACGTCGGCGCGCCGAAGGACGTCCCGCGCTCGAGCTGATCGCGCACCGCGTCGAGCACGTCATCCGGCGCATGCCCGAGGATCATCGGCCCCCACGAGGCCACGAAGTCCACGTACTCGCGCCCGTCGATGTCCCACACGCTGCTGCCCTTGGCCCGCTCGTAGAACAGCGGCTCCGCGCCCACGCTCAGGAACGCCCTGACCGGCGAGTTCACGCCACCGGGGATGCACCCCTTGGCCCGCCGGAAGTACTCCGATGACCTGCTCGTCATGTGCTCGACACGCCTCTCCGTAGACGTCGCGTAGAAGCCCACCGGCCCACCCGGGCCCCCGCCCGAGGCCAACCGCTTGATGATACCGCAAGCGTGGCGCTCGGCGAGGACACGCCGCGTGCCTCGACAGGGGGCTCGGACCTCCTCCGAGAAGTAGCGCATGGAGGTCGTCTCAGCCCCTGGACGGCACAGCGAGCGCAGCCGTGCCAGGCGGAGCGCGCTCGCCCGCTACTCGAGCTGCGCGCTCCCGATCGCGTGCCCGTCCGGTCCGAGACGCTCGGTGCGCTCGACCTCCATGTCCTCGTTCACGCGGAACAGGACGGCTCCGGTGGCCCCGCTGCGCTTCATGATCGCGGCGGCGCCGGCTGCGTCCTTGTAGCGCGCCAGATTCCGCCCCGCGTAGTACACCGTCGAGCTGCCCATGTAGAACTTCCGCGGCGCTTCCACGAACACGGGCTCGTCCGGGTCGACGCCCGTCTGCGCGATGGCCGTGCCGACCTTCACCGCACCCCACGTCACCGTGAAGTCCCTCTTGATCGCTTCAGGGAGCACCGTGTGCACGGCGACGGCCAGCACGAGCGCGGCCGCGGCGAGCGCCCCGAGACGGTTGCGGGACCGCGCGCCCCACGACCCCAGCTCCGCGGCCAGCGCCCCCACGAGCAAGCCGAGGGGGACCGCCCATTTCAGCAGGCCGAAGTCGTGGATGACCGTGTGACTGAAGAGAGCCAGGAGGTGGAGCGCCGCGGGCAGCGCCGTGAGCGCCAGCGCGACGCCCAGCGGCCGGGGGAACGTGGCCCGCAGGCGCCGGCGAAACCCTCCCGGGGTCGAGGTCATCCCGACGAGCCACGAGGCCGCCAGCGCGGCCAGGGCGACCAGCCCCGGACCGTACCCCTGCTTGACCCACTTGAGGAGGTGGGACCAGCTAGGCCAGGAGGTCAGTGAGTGGTGCACCGCACCGCCGAAGGTCACCCTCATCTCAGCCTTCCCCCTGATGGCCTCCACGAACGCCTTGAAGCCGGCGACGCTGGAGTACTGCAGGGTCATCAGGCCGAGGGCCGCGGCGACGGCCGCCGCGGACACGGCGAACGCCAAGAGCGACCTTCGGTCGCGGCGGAGGAGCGCGACGACCCCGACCGAGGCGGCGAACATGATCCCGAGCCATTCGGTGTAGGCGAGCGCGAAGGAGGCGGCGGCGAACGCGGGGACCAGCCACCGGGGACGGAGCTCGTCGGTCAGGAGTCTCACGCCGAGGTACGTGCAAGCGATCAGCAGCGGCGTCTCCAGCGCGGCGCTCTCATACGCGTTGGAGAAATACCAAAGCGGGCCGGGCGACACCAGCATCACTGCCGCGGCGAACGCTCCCGCACTGGAGGCGTGTGCCTCGCCGCGTGAGAGAAGGACGCGCCGCGTCAGCATGAACAGCAGCATGGCGGTGACGAGGTGCAGACCCAACGCGAAGATTCGCAGGCTCAGGATGCCGAGCGGAGCGTTCACCGCCTTGAGGAGCAAGAACGGCAGCAAGGGGAAGAGCGGCGGGAACGACACATAGTAGTAGACGCCCTCATCGTCCGGCAGGTAACCGACGTCCCGGATGTACCGGTCGCCGGGATGCACGTCGGTGGTCCGCATCATGAAGCGCGTCTCGAGCAGGCCGACCTCGTCCCAGATACGCATGTGCCGCAGGGTCCGGGCGGCGCCCTCGGCATGCCGCGTCCAAGAGGCGGGGCGGTCGAGCAGCGGGATGCGGACGTTCAGGGTGTAGGCGTACGTGAGCAGGACCGTGGCCACCGCGACCAGCAGGATCGCGAGCCGCGCTCGACGTCCGTGAGCAGGCGCGCTGCTCCCCTCCACGACCGACGGCGCCTCGGCTGCGTCGTCCGCGACCGGCCGGGGATCGCCCATCCCCGCCTAGCCCTCCTCGGCGAAGTAGCGCATCGAGGTCTTCTTGAACTCGCGCACCGAGTACAGCAGCCTCGGCGCGGGCAGGCCGACCGCCTCGCGGACGCGCTCTGCGACCTGCTCGCACTCCTCGCGGCTTCGGCCGTGGATCATCGTGTAGAGGTCGTGCGGCCAGGGCGGCACGCGCGGCCGCTGGTAGCAGTGGCTGACCTCCTTGAACGACGCCATGATCCGCCCCGCCTCCTCGATGCGCTCCTCGGGGCAGTCCCACACGCCCATCGCGTTGGCGGTGAAGCCGGTCTCGTGGTGCCTGATCGCCGCTCCGAACCTGCGGATCACCCCCGAGGACACCCACTCCGCCGTGCGCTCGACGACCCAGTCCTCGTCCACCGCGACCCCGCCGTCGGCCAGCCGATCCGCGACGTCTGCGAAGGGGTGCGCCCCGGAGGAGAGGTCCTCCTGGAGCACGCGGATGAGGGCGCGCTCCTCGGCCGTCGGCTCGATCGCCTCGACCTCCGCTGGCACCGAGACCGGCGGCGCCTCGCCACGCGCCTCACGCCGGCCTGCGAGGTCGAAGTCCACGCGGATCTTGAACAGGCGGATGGCGGGCAGGTCCAGCATGTCCTCTACCCCGGTGCTGTCGGAGATCTCCT
>JACUUM010000062.1 GCA_014859305.1 Coriobacteriia bacterium | reverse complement strand
TCGGCGGCGTCGACCCCGTGACCGTCGAGACGGCCGTCGACAAGCTCATCGCCAAACGGGTCCAGTGAGCGGGGGTGGTACGCGTGGAAGAGCTCATCAGTGAAGCACTCCACGAGACGGTCGGACGACCGCTGATCTTCGGTGTCGAGCTCGTGCAGTTCGGTGTTCTCGTGCTGCTCGTCAAATGGGTGGCGGTCCGTTTCAGGAAGAAGCCCGGCGTCGTGGTGAACATGCTCGCCGAGCGCCGTGAGCGCATCGGGGTGCAGCTGCGGCAGGCGGCCGAGTCGGAAGCCTACCTCGCGAACGCGACCGAGCGCTCCGAGACGGCCCTCGGCGATGCGCGCAAGGAGGCCGAGCGGCTGGTGGCTGAGGCGCGGGAGGCGGCCCAGCACGAGGTCGCGACCGTCGTGATGGCCGCGCACGAGGAAGCCGAGCGGATGAAGGCGCACACGAAGGAGACGCTGGACAACGAACTCGAGGAGATGCTCGGGGACGTGCGCGACCAACTCGTCGAGCTCGTCACGCGTGCGACGCGCCAGATCCTCAACGAGGGACTGTCCCCGGCAGAGCAGCGCGTGCTGATCCAGAAGTCGATCCTCGCCGGCGTGGAGCCGCCGGCCGGCGCGGCCGCCGAGGTGTCGCCGTGAGCGCGGAGGAGGCCGGCGAGCGCCCCGGGGCCGGGCGGAACACGGTTCCGCTCGAGCATGCCTTCGACGGGTTCGAGGGATGCAACCTCGTGCTGTACTCGAAGGTCTACCTGGACGATCTGGTCCTCTCGGCGGTGACGGACCGGCTCAGCCAGGTCGCGGGTCGCAGGGTGTTCGTCGAGCTCAAGGTGAACCCGCACATGGACGCGGGAGCGATCCTGCACATCGGCGAGGACCGCCGCATCGTGCTCGACGCGCGGTACCGCTGGCTGAGCGACCTGCAGCGCTCGGTGACGGAGCGCCGGGAGGCGGGAGAACTCGCGGGCGGCGACGACACCTACCGCTTCCTGCGCAAGATCCTGTCGGACACCAGCCCCGAGCTGCAGGTCGAGGAGCTGCTCGACACCGGCAGCGTGCTGGAGGTCGGCGACGGGGTGGCGGTGGTCTCGGGCCTCAAGAGCGCGGGCTCTCAGGAGCTCGTGGAGTTCGAGAGCGGGGTCTTCGGCCTCGCCTTCAGCCTCCACCGCGACAAGGTGGGGTGCATCCTGCTGGGCGCGGAGGAGGACATCCGCGAGGGCAGCGAGGTGGTGCGCACGGGGCACCTCCTGAAGGTCCCCGTCGGAGAGATGGTGGCCGGCAGGATCGTCAACTCGCTGGGGCAGCCCATCGACGGCAAGGGGCCGATCGCCGCGCGCACGTACGCCCCCGTCGAGCGCAAGGCCCCAGGCGTCATCGATCGGATGCCCGTGTCCGAGCCGCTGCATACAGGTATCAAGGTGCTGGACTCGCTGGTGCCGCTGGGCAGGGGGCAGCGCGAGCTGATCATCGGCGACCGCAAGATCGGCAAGACCACGGCCGCGGTCGACACGATCCTCAGCCAGAAGGGCGGCGACGTCTTCTGCGTCTACGCCTCCATCGGGCAGAAGTCCTCCTCGGTGGCCAGGGTGGTCGAGGTCCTGACGCAGTACGGGGCCATGGACTACACGTGCGTGGTCGTGGCGCTACCCAACGAGCAGCCCGCGTTCCGGCACCTGACGCCGTACACGGCGTGCGCGATCGGCGAGTACTTCATGGACCGGGGCAAGCACGCGCTGGTCGTCTACGACGACCTGTCGAAGCACGCCTACACGTACCGCGAGGTCTCGGCGTTGCTGAAGCGCCCCATCGGGCGCGAGGCGTACCCGGGCGACATCTTCTACGTGCACTCGCGCCTGCTGGAACGCGCGGCCCGGATGTCCGACGAGCACGGGGGCGGCTCGCTGACGGCGCTGCCCATCGTCGAGACGCTCGCCGGAGACATCTCGGCGTTCATCCCCACGAACGTCGTCTCGATCTGCGACGGCCAGATCTTCCTGGACGCGGGGCTCTTCAACGAGGGTTTCCGCCCCGCGATGGACGTCGGCCTGTCCGTCAGCCGCGTGGGCGGTTCGGCGCAGACCAAGGCGATGAAGCAGGTCGCCGGGAGGCTGCGCATCGACCTCGCGCAGTACCAGGAGATGGCGCAGTTCGTGAAGTTCGGCGCCGAGGTCGACGCCGCGACGCTGGGCCAGCTCGCGCGAGGAGAGCGCGGCCGGGAGCTGCTCAAGCAGGATCAGCACGCGCCGATGCCCGGCGAGCACGAGGTGGTCGTGCTGTTCGCGGTCGTGAACGGGTTCCTCGACGACATCCCCACCGAGGACCTCCCGCGGCTGCAGGCGGAACTCATCCGCTTCTGCCAGCTCCGGCACCCGCAGATGTTGGAACGGCTGCGGCAGGAGAAGGCGCTGGACCGCCTGCTCGAGGACGAGTTGCGGCAAGCGGTCTTCGCCTTCAAGGACAGCTTCGCTCCGGCCGCCGAGGGCGGCGAGGACGAGAGCGATGTGGAGGACGTCTTCGAGGAGACGGGCGAGGACCGGACGGCCGAGGATGCAGCGCCTGCCGAAGCGGTCGCCGCAGGCACGGAGGAGGCGCCGTAGAGCCGTGCAGAAGCTCGTCGAGGTCCGAAAGCGGATGGACACCGTCCGCAACATACAGAGCATCACGCGCGCGCTGGCCACGGTGTCTTCCGCGAAGCTCTCGAGAACGCGCGCGCGAGCGGCCGGCATGCGCCTCTACGTGCAGCGGATGCGCGACGTGCTGCAGCGGCAGCAGGCCGAGGCGGCGGCGAAGGGGGTCGACCTCACGCCGCTGTCGCCCTTCATGCAGCCCAGACCCGCGGTGAGACGCGTCGTGCTCGTGCACTTCGCGGGTGACCGGGGCATGTGCGGCAGCTACAACATGGCGGTGAACCGCACCGCCTGGCGCTTCATCACCCGGCAGCAGGAGGCCGGTCGCGAGGTCCGGGTCTTCGTCAAGGGCCTCCGCGGCGAGCGCTACTTGAGGAAGAAGACGGCCGGGTGCGAGATCTCGCTCCTGCCGGCGTGGCGCCGGGCGGGCGTGACGACGGACGACGTGGCCGAGATCTACGACATGGTCACCGAGATGTTCCTCTCCGGCGAGGCCGACGAGATCCACTGCTGCTACACGCAGTTCTTCTCGCCGCTGAGGCGCGTGCCGCGGGTCGTGCGGCTGCTGCCGGTCGCCGCGGAGGACCTGCCGGCCGCCGCCACGCCCGCCGGCTCGGCCGGCGGCGCGGGCGTCCTGGATGCGCCGAAGACGGAAGGGCCGTCGGGAGAGGCGACGCCGGCGACGGCAGCCTCGCATCGCGCCGAGGGCGGCCGCGAGCCGGACGGCTGGCACTACGAGCCGAGCTTCGAGGCCATCGTGGCGGAGCTCATCTCGTTGTTCGTGTGCGTCCAGGTGGAGGACGTCCTGCTCGAGTCGTACGCGAGCGAGCAGGGGGCCCGGATGATCACCATGGAGGAGGCGAGCGAGCGCGCGGACAAGACGCTCGCGGACCTCGGCGTGAAGTACAACCGGCTGCGCCGCGAGGTCATCACCATCGACCTTCTCGGCGTGCTGTTCGCCTCGAAGATGCGCGCCGAGGAGGAAGCCGCCGGCACGGGCGGGGCGGCACGGTCGCGCTGAGGCGGTGAAGGGGGGTCGCGATGGGCAAGCGCAGCGGCAACGGCGACGAGCCGAAGCGTCGCGAGGACGCGGTCCGCGAGGCCGAGGCCGCCGCGGCGGCGCTCGCCGAGGAGATGACGCGGCAGGTCTTCGAGCGCATCGTCGAGGAGATCGAGCGTGAAGCGAGCGAGGGGACGGTCGTCCAGGTCATGGGCCCCGTGGTCGATGTCGCCTTCGGCGGTGAGATGCCCGCGATAGGCGACCTGCTCAGGGTCGGCGACAAGGACACCGGGTTGCCGCTCGAAGCGGTCCAGCTCCTCGGGGAGGGAACGATACGGGCGATCGCGTTGGACTCCACCGACGGGCTGCGCCGCAACATGCGGGTGTTCGATCTGGACAGGCCCATCTCGGTGCCCGTGGGGCCCGGGATATGCGGCCGTATGTTCAACGTGCTGGGCGAGCCGATCGACGGACGGGGCGCGGTGAACGCGGTCAAGCTGCAGGCGATCCACAAGCCGCCGACGCCCTACTCCAAGATCAAGACGTTCAGCGCCGTGTTCGAGACCGGGCTCAAAGCGATCGACCTGCTCACCCCCTTCCCCAGGGGCGGGAAGATCGCGTTGTTCGGCGGCGCGGGCGTGGGCAAGACGGTCGTGATCATGGAGCTGATCCGCAACGTCGGACTGGAGCACAAGGGCGTCAGCGTCTTCGGCGGGATCGGGGAGCGGACCCGGGAGGGCAACGACCTGTGGCTGGAGATGCAGGAGACCGGCGTGCTCGAGCGGGCGGTGCTCTACTTCGGCCAGATGAACGAGCCTCCCGGCGCGCGCTTCCGCATCGCACACTCCGCGCTCACGGCCGCCGAGTACTTCCGCGACGAGGAGAAGCGCGACGTCCTGCTCTTCTTCGACAACATCTACCGCTACATCCAGGCCGGCCTCGAGGTCTCGCTGCTGAGGGCGCGCATACCGTCGGAGGTCGGCTACCAGCCTACGCTGTTCACCGAGATCGGGACGCTGCAGGAGCGAATCGCGTCGACCGACGACGGCGCGATCACGAGCGTGCAGGCGGTGTACGTGCCGGCCGACGACCTCGCCGACCCCGGTCCGGCGGCAGTCTTCTCGCACCTGGACGCGACCGTCGTGCTCTCGCGACGCATCGTGGAGCAGGGCATCTACCCCGCCGTCGACCCGCTGACGTCGACCTCGCAGATCCTGGAGCCGTGGGTCGTCGGGGAGGAGCACGTCAGGGTCGCCGGACGCGCGAAGGGCTACCTGCAGCGCTACGGCGCGTTGCAGGACCTGATCGCGATCCTGGGCGTCGAGGAGCTCTCCGAGGAGGACAAGGTCGTGGTCACCCGTGCCAGGCGGCTCCAGAAGTTCCTCTCGCAGCCGTTCTTCGTCGCCGAGCAGTACACCGGTATCCCTGGCCGCTACGTCACCATCGCCGAGACGATACGGGGGTTCAGGGAGATATGCGACGGCCTGCACGACAACGTCCCCGAGCAGGCGTTCTACATGGTGGGCACGATCGACGAGGCACTCGAGAAGGCCGAGACGCTGGCTCCCCGGCCCGACGAGCCCGCGCCGGTCGGAGCCGAGGCCGAGGCGGTGTAGGGGGGAGGCGCGATGGGCGCTCTTCAGCTCGAGGTCGTCACGCCGCTCGGCGTGGCGCTGCGGCGGAGCGGCCTGGACAAAGTGGTCGTGCGCCGCCGGGAACCGCGCTTCGACCAAGGCAGCCAGATCGTCGTGCTGCCCGGTCACGCGCCGACCCTGGTGCGTGTGGCCGGTCACGACCTCCGGTACGAGGACCACGGCGAGACCCGCAGGATGCGCGTCGGCGCCGGCTTCGCCGAGATACGCGACGACCGCGTCACGCTGATCGTCCCGGAAGCCCAGCCCCTTGCTCCGGTGCGCGGTAGAGGAGACCCCTGGGGCGCGCGCCCGTCCTGAGGGCTCCCTCCCAGGAACCTAAAGGCGTGTCAGCCCGTTACCGATGGGAGAAGCGGGGAAGGAAAGCCACCCCACCTCACCCCATCGTAGCGGGAGGTGCGACGGTGAAGCGGCCCATCGCTCTGGTGACGGTCATGTGGGTGCTGACCGGCGGGTTCCTCGGCTCTCAGGCCCTGCACGGCGGCACGGGCCACCCCACCGCCAACCCCGGCCAGGTCGTCCTGCTCCTGATGGTCTGGATGTCGATACCGCTCGTCGCGGCGTTCCTGCGATTCGCGGTCGCGCCCGCCGAGCTCGCCTCGATCCGGACCGCCGCCGGCGAGGAGGCGGCGCGCGAGCGGGCCGCGTCGCTCGCCGAGGCGTCGTGGTACCTGCTCGGTCTGATGCCCTACTGCTCGCTACTCGCCTTCTCGCTCACCGGCTGGCCTGCCGGAGCGGCGGCGCTGTGGGCCGGCGGCTTCGCGTCGATGCTGCTGCTCGCGCCCGACCCGGCCGCGTTCGAGAGGCAGCTGGCGGGGTCGCGATGAGGCGCGATCCCGCGGCGCGGGTCGT
>JACUUM010000061.1 GCA_014859305.1 Coriobacteriia bacterium | reverse complement strand
CCCTCTCTCAGCGCCAGGGGGGTCGCGATCGGCAGCAGTCGGGGGTCCAGCGAACAATGATTCTACAGTCTGTGGTAATCGGCGTCGCTGCGCAGACTATCTTCATAATACTCGCGCTCGCCTGGTCGTGCCTGCGATGGGGGTGAATGTGCAGTCTGTATAAGCCCTCCCGAGCACCCGCCGCGAGTCCCGCCACCGCGCGCGCTACAACAGCCCGTCGATCGGGCTCCGGACGCCATGGCCGCCTTTGTTCAGCACGTGGGTGTAGATCATCGTCGTGCTCAAGTCCCTGTGCCCGAGGAGGTCCTGGATCGTCCGGATGTCGTAGCCGCTCTCGAGCAGGTGGGTCGCGAACGAGTGGCGGAACGTGTGACAGCCCACGTGCTTCACGACGCCGGACCTGCGCACCGCCTCCTTCACCGCGCGCTGCAGGATCGTCGGGTGGACGTGATGGCGGCCCTCCTCGGCGGTCTTCGGGTTCTTCCAGCGCTTCTCTTGCGGGAAGACCCACTGCCAGCCCGGCTGCGACGCTGCGTTCGGGTACTTGCGATCCAGCGCGAAGGGCAGCTCGACGCGCCCCCACCCGTCGGCCAGGTCGCGCCGGTGCAGCGCCTCGGCGCGCCGCAGCTGCTCGGCCAGCGGCGCCCGGAGCGAATCGGGCAGCATCGTCACGCGGTCCTTCGCTCCCTTGCCGTTGCGCACGAGGATCTCGCCGCGGGCGAACTCGACGTCCTGCACGCGCAGGCGCAGGCACTCCATCAGCCGAAGCCCGCTGCCGTACAGCAGCGACGCCATGAGCCTCTTGTCGCCGTCGAGCTGGCCGAGGACCGATCGCACCTCGTCGCGCGTCATCACGACGGGCAGCCGCCTGGTCTTGCGAGCGCGGGTGACGTCGCCGAGGTCTCCCAACTCCACGCCGAACACGTAGCGGTACAGGAACAGCAGCGCGGAGAGGGCCTGGTTCTGGGTCGAGGAGCTCACCTTGCCCTCGACGGCGAGGTGGGTGAGGAACGCGTTGATCTCCGGCTCGCCCATCCCCGCGGGGTGCTGGACGCGGTGGAAGAGGATGAAGCGCCTGACCCAGTGGCAGTACGCTTTCTCGGTCGCGCGGCTGTAGTGACGCGCTCGCAGGGTCTCGCGCACCTGGTCCATCAGCCGCGGCGCTCGGCCGGGCGGGTGGCGGGAGCCGTCGTCGGGCGCCCTCGAAGGGTCGGGCGAGGCCGGTCCTCGGATGTTCCTCGGCTGGTGCATCGTCAGAGGATGGGCGAAGCCTCTTACCTGCCGCTTACCGGTTGCTGACAGCGCCGCCCGGGACGCGACCCTCCACGCGCCCGAGCACGAACCTCGTAAGCCGCCCGCGCGTCTCACCTCACGGCACCTGGCTCGCTCTTCGCTTCGAGGCGCGTGCCGCGTCGCCCTTCGCTGTACGCGGGCTACCCGCGCCGCTATCCTTGTCGGGCATGCGATGCTGTTCGGACGAGCTTGAGGAAAGGAACCCGGATGTCCGAGAACACACTCGGTCAGAACAAGACGCTGATGTACCTCCTGATCGCCGTGGCCGTCCTGCTGGTGGCAGTCATCGGCGTGCTGGTCGCCCAGAGCCGCTCGGGCGTGCCGGCCCCGGATCCGGCCGCGACGGGCCAGGCCGCCGAGGACGCGGCCGCGAACTCGCCGCAGCCCCCGCAGGGCGGAGGCGAGTTCGACGCCGCGACCGCCACCAAGGTCCCCGCCGGCAAGACGCCCGAGGAGTTCCTGAAGGGCTACTACGAGGCGGTCAAGTCCGGTGACTACGCCGCGGCGTACGAGTGCCTGCCGGCGGCCAACAAGGCCAACCAGGACGAGAAGTCCTTCGGCGAGCAGCTCGCCGGCTACGGGATCACGGGCTACTCGATGGACGAGCCGACGACCGAGGGTGACGAGATGACCATCGTCGCCTACCAGGAGACCGGCTTCGGCAACTTCGGCACGGCATGGACCTTCGTGAAGGACGGCGACGCGTGGCTGGTCAAGGGCAAGGCGATGGCCGGCATGAAGTAGCCTCCTTCGAGGCTCCGGGCGGCGGCCGGCGACCGCCCGCCGCCACGATACGAACGACGCGCGCGGCGCCTCCGATGTCGGGGCGCCGTGCTAGTCTTTGGCCGTGACCGCACCCGCCTGCCCTCCGCCGCCGCTTTCCTTCTGGCTCGTGCCCGGCACCGACCCCGACGTCGCCGCCGCCTACGCCGAGCTTCCCTCGCGCGCGCGAGAGGAGTCGTTCGGGCTGGAGGAAGAGGTCGTCTTCGTCGACGTCGAGACGACCGGGTTCGACCCGGCCCGCGACCACCTCGTCGAGGTGGCCGCCGTGCTCGCGCGCGGCCCGGACCTGCTCGACCGCTTCGCGACGCTCGTCGACGCGGGCGTCTCCGTGCCGCCGGAGACCACCGCTCTGACCGGCATCGACGACGCGGCGGTAGCCGGCGCCCCGTCGCCGGAAGCGGCCGTGACGCGCCTGCTCGAGTTCGTCAGCGGGCGCCCGGTCGTCGCGCACAACGCGGGCTTCGACGACGCCTTCGTCGCCGCCGTCGCCGGACCGGCGCTGGCGGGGCGGTGGGTCGACAGCCTGCCGCTGGCCCGCGTCGCGCTGCCGCGCATGCGCAGCCACCGGCTGCGCGACCTCGCCGAGGCGTTCGCTCTTGCGCCGGCGCCGCATCGCGCTCCGGAGGACGCGGCCTCGCTCGCGGCGCTGTGGCGCGTGCTGCTGTGCGGGCTGACGCTCCTGCCGCGCGAGGTGCTGCGGGCCATCGAGGATCTGGCACCATCGGCGACGGCGGGCGGGTGGCCGCTCGCCCGCGTCGTCTCGCAGGTCGCCGGCTCGCTCCCGGGACGTCCCTCCCCGCTGGACCTGCGCGCGCTGCGCGCCGAGCGGACGCGGCGCTCCGGCGCCGAGGACCTCCCCGACGCCGACGAGGTCCCCCTGCGCTGCCCCGCCCCCGCCGACGTGCTCGCCGAGTTCGGCGCCGAGGGCCTCGTCGGCGCGATGTACGCCGGCTTCGAGCCGCGAGGCGAGCAGGCGCGCATGGCCGAGGCGGTCCTCGGCGCCTTCGGAGAGGGCCGCCACCTCGCCGTGGAGGCCGGTACCGGGGTGGGCAAGTCCGTCGCCTACCTCGTGCCCGCCGCACGGTTCGCGCTGGACAACGGCGTGGCCGTGGGCGTCGCGACCAAGACGAACTCGCTGCTGGACCAGCTCGTCCACGGCGAGCTGCCCGCGCTCGCCGGGGCGTTGCGGGAACGGGGCGAGGAACTGCGCTTCGTCGCGGTGAAGGGCTACGACAACTACCCCTGCCTGCGGAAGCTCGAGCGCGAGATCGCCGCCGGCGCCGAGGACGCCGAGCGTGCGGCGATCCTGGCGGCGCTGCTCGCCTGGGTCGCGCAGAGCTCCTCGGGAGACCTCGACGCGCTCAACCTGCACTGGCGCCCCGATGTCCGCGAGCTCGTGACGGCGAGCGCGGCGGAGTGCGAGGGCAAGCGGTGCCGCTTCCGGCGCGGCGGATGCCTCGTGCACGGGGTGCGGCGCGAGGCCGCCTCGGCGCACGTCGTCGTCACCAACCACGCGCTGCTCTTCCGCGACCTGGTCTCCGCCATCGGCGTGCTGCCGCCGGTCCGCCACTGGGTCGTGGACGAGGCGCACGCCGCCGAGGACGAGGCGCGCGGTCAGCTCTCGCTGCGCGCCTCGCACGCCGAGCTCGCCGGGCTGCTGCTCGCGCTGGGCGGATCCGGTCGCGGCGGGCTGCTCGACGGCGTCGCGAAAGGCCTCGGCGCCCTTCCCGGCGACCCCGCGGCCGCGCGCGAGGGCGTCTCCCGATGTGCCGAGGCCGTCGGGCTCGCGCGCACGCTCACCGCCTCGTTCTTCGACTTCGTGGGCGACCTCGCGCCCCCTCGCGGGGAGTACGACCGCGCCGAGGCGCGCGTCACCGCCGAGATGCGCGAGAGCGGCCCGTGGGGGACGGCCGCCGGCGTCGGACGCTCGCTCGCGCGCCGTCTGGGCGAGGTGCTCGAGCGCGGACGCGTGCTCGTGACCGCTCTGGAGGAGGCCGACGACGAGTCGCTGCGCGAATCGCGCGCGGACCTCACAGGCGCGCTGTCGCGCGTGGCCGAGCAGCGAGACGCGCTGGCCGCCGTGCTGGACGGATCCGACGACGCCTACGTCTACAGCCTCACGGCCGACCGTCGCCGCGGCACGGGCGAGGGCGCTGCCGCGGCGCTGCTGGACGTGGGCGGCGCGCTCGCCGAGCAGTTCTACCCGCGGACGCGCTCCGTCGTGTTCACCTCGGCGACGATCGCGACCGGCGGCGACGGCCTGGGCACCGGCTTCCCCGGCGTGGATGAGGCGTCCGGTGCGGTCACGGGCCGGGCCGCCTTCGCGAACTTCGCGGCCCGCGTCGGCCTCGACCGCCTCCCCGACGAGGCCTGGGACGCGCTGCGTCTGCGCTCCTCGTACGACTTCGAGCGCCAGATGGCCGTCTTCGTGCCCGAGGACCTCCCGGAGCCCGTTCCGCACGGCGCGCCCGGCCACGCCGAGTACCTGCGGCGCCTGACCGAGCTCCTCGAGCGGCTGCACCTGGCGATGGGCGGCTCCACGCTGACGCTGTTCACGAACCGCCGGGAGATGGAGGCCGCCCACCGCCTCGTCGCGGACCGGCTGCACCGCGAGGGGCTGCGGTTGCTGCTCCAGGGCAGGGGCGTCTCGCGCAAGCGCCTGCGCGACGAGTTCCTCGCCGACGAGACGGTCTCGCTCTTCGCGACGCGCTCGTTCTGGGAGGGCTTCGACGCGCCCGGCGACACGCTCCGATGCGTGATCGTGCCGCGCCTGCCCTTCGGCCAGCTCGGCGACCCGCTGCTCGAGGAGCGGCGCGAGCGCGAGCGCGACTGGTGGGAGAAGTGGTACCTGCCCCAGGCGATCCTCGAGCTCAAGCAGGCGGCGGGGCGGCTGATCCGCTCCTCGACCGACACCGGATGCCTCGTGCTGGCCGACGCGCGCCTCGTCGGAGCCAAGCCCTACGCGCGGCGGTTCCTCGGGGCGCTGCCCGTGCGCGACGTCGAGCGCCTGACCGCCGAGGACGTGGTCGCCCAGGTGGAGCGGCGGTTCGCGAGGCCGCGGGAGGCGGCGTCGCGGTCACCCGAGTGCGGCTAGCTCCTCCTCGGCCAGAGCGCGCACGGCCTCGCGGACCTCGGCGGGCTCGAGCACGGTGACGGCGCCGAGCCGCGCGACGACCTCGCGCGCGAGCCAGCGCAGGGAGGAGTAAGGCACGCGTGCGAGAGTGGCGCCGTCCTCGCCGGCCTCGAACGTCGCTCCGGGCCACTCCCGGGTGCTCGCGCGCTCGCCGGGGGCGAAGCGAAGGACGGCCGCCGGCAGCCCGCGCGTGGTGAAGTCGGGCGCCGCGTCGGGAGGCGGCTCGGGCCGCTCGAAGGGCTCCCCCGTCGCGCGCAGCCACAGGAAGCGGTCGAGGCGGAAGGTGCGCTCCTCGAAGGCGGACTCGCAGAACGCCGAGAGGTACCACGACCCGTCTCGCCAGGCCAGGGCATGCGGCTGCAGCGTGCGGCACGCGGGCTCGGCCGCCCCGGACGAGAGGTAGGACGCCTCCACCTTGGCGCCCTCCTCGATCGCGCGGGCGAGCGCGGCGTACACACCGCCTTGCGGGTCCGCGGCGTGCGCGCGCACGAGCCGCTGTACGTCCTCCGGCTCGGCTCCGGGCGAGCTCGCGGCTTCCAGCTTGCGCAGGAGGGGGTCCTCGGCGGTGAGACCGCAGGCGCGGAGAGCCGCTGCGAGCGCACGCGTCTCCCGTGGGGTCAGGCGCACGGGCCGCCCGAGCGCGGGCACCTCGGCGTGGACGTGCACGTGTCCGTCGTCCTCCACGAACACGTCTATCAGGTCGTAGGGGTCGTACGGGTGCACGCCGCACATCGACAGCGTCTGCAGGTCCGCGGCGACCTCCTCGGGCGAGGAGCCGAGCGCGGAGGCGAGCTCGGCCAGCGGCATCGTCGCGCCGGGCTGGAGGTGGCTGAGCAGCCCGAGCAGGCGCCTGGCCCGCTCGGCCGCCGACGTCCTACCCGCCATGCGCGCCCGCCACCTCCCGCATCGCCTCGGCCAGCCGGGCCGCCGCCTCGGGCGGCTCGTCCACGCGCAGCCCCGGCCCGTTCGCCACCGACCAGCGCAGCAGCGCGTCCAGGTCCGCGGCCTGGACCTCCCAGGCCAGCGTCCCGCCGGGCTCCTCGGCAAGGCTCCCATGGCTCCCCGCCAGCGCACTCAGCCGAGGAGCGACCGCGGCGGAGGCGCGCACGAGCGCCGTGAACGGCTCGCCGCCGAACTGGAAGGGTAGCCGCAGGTAGGCCCGCACGTCGAAGTCGGCCGGCGGCTCGAAGTCGGGGTGCTTGGGTGCGGCGGGGTTGCGCGCCAGCCCTTCGGCGCGCGCCAGTGCGAAGACTCGCGGCTCGCCGGCCGCGGCGTCGCGTCCGACCAGGTACCATCCGCCCGCGTACACGAAGAGCCCGTAGGGCGCCACCTCGCGGTCGGAACGCTCGCCGCGGGCGTTGACGTAGGCGAACGTGACGCGCTTGCGCGCGGAGACCGCCTCGAGGAGCTCGGCGGCGAGTGCGCCCTCACCGCCCCCGGCACGCTCCCTGCCGCCGGGCCCGGGCCGGCCGGCCGGGAGGCCGGGCAGCACCTTCAGCAGCGCGAGGCGCAGCTCCTCGCCTAGCGGGAAGTCGGGGTCGTCTGCCAGCGCCGCGCCCGCCGCCCGCAGCGCGGCCAGCTCCTCGGCGGTGAGGGACAGCGGCGGGGCGAAGGTGGCGTCGGGATCGAGGCGGTAGGCCTCCGCGTCGCCCTCCCGCACGCTGACGATCGCGAGACCCGCGGCCCGGAGCTCCTCCTTGTCGCGCTCGAACATGCGAAGGAACGCCGCCTCGTCCTGGTCCTCGGGGTAGTCCGCGACGCGCGCCCGACAGTCCTCGGCGGTCACGGGACGGCGCGACGAGGCCACGAGGAGCGCGAGGTTCACGAGGCGTTCGACGGGGTCGGGCACGCGTCCTCCGGGTGGTTCGCGGGCGGGCGTCGGCGGGTCGGTTTCCGAGACCGTCCGACACCGCGATTGTACGTCGCAGAGCCTCGGGAAAAGAAACGAGGCGCGTGGGGGGTACGCGCCTCGTTCTCATTCGAGCGGGCGGTTCCCGCCCCTGAGGGGGGGAGGAGGGAGGCGGGTCGCCCGGCTCTGCGCAAGGTCTAGCAACACGTATGCCAGCTTCCTTAAGGAAGTGCAGGTCGGGGCATGCGGCTGGGCATGCGGCTGGGCGGCCGGGTGGGCGGGCCGTGGGCCGCATGGTGGGCGGGCCGTGGGCGGGCGGGTGGGGAAAGTGCGCCAACAGTGGTAGAAATGGAGACGGGCCGTGCGGGGACGCGTGGCCGGGCCGCGCGCGTCACTGCGCGGTTCGCGGGAAGAGAGGGGCGAAGTGAGCGCGGGAGCGGGAAGCGGCGAGTCGCCGGCGGGCGAGAGCCCGGCATCGGAGTTCGTCGCCTGCGTGGCCGAGGAGTTGCGCGTGCCGATCACGGCCGTCTTGGGCTACGTCGAGCTCCTGGGGCGCACCGACGTCCTCGACGACCCGAGCCAGCGCTCGCAGGTGCTCGCCTCGCTCGGCGCGCACGCCCGCGAGCTCCGCGCCGTCGCCGACGCCCTCGGCGACGCGTGCGCCGTGGGGGCGGAGGGGGGCGCCGCGACGGCCGTCGACTGCCGCGCTCTGGCCGCCGCGACCGCCTCCGCGTTCAGGGAATCCTGCGGCCTCGGCGTCCTCGCCGAGATCGACCCCGACGTGGGGGGCGTCCACGGCGAGGCGCGTCTGCTGTCCGCGGCGCTGCAGGCGCTGCTGCGGCAGATGTCCTGGGGCGCGAGGAGGGACTCCGTCCTGCACCTGGGGGTCCAGGGGGCCGGCGAGAGCGTCCGGTTCACCGTCAGCGCCCCGCCCGGCGCCGTGCCCGACTGGGCCGAGGGACCGCTGCGGCTGGGCGAGTGGA
>JACUUM010000060.1 GCA_014859305.1 Coriobacteriia bacterium | reverse complement strand
CGGCTACCGGATGTGCCCGAGGAAGTCCTTGGTGCGGTCGCTCCTCGGCGAGTCGAAGACCTCGGCGGGGGCGCCCTCCTCGACGATCACGCCCTCGTCCATGAAGACCACGCGCGTGGCCACGTCGCGGGCGAAGCCCATCTCGTGGGTGACCACCATCATGGTCATGCCGCCCCGGGCCAGCGCCTTCATGACGTCGAGCACGTCGCGCACGAGCTCGGGGTCGAGTGCGGAGGTGACTTCGTCGAAGAGCATCACGTGCGGGTCCATCGCCAGCGCCCGCGCGATGGCCACGCGCTGCTGCTGGCCGCCCGACAGCTGGCTGGGGAAGTAGTCGACGCGGTCTCCCAGCCCCACCTTCTCGAGCTGCTCGAGGGCCACGCGCTCCGCCTCCTCCCTGCCGCGCCTGAGCACCTTGCGCTGCGCGAGCATCACGTTGCCCTTGGCGGTGAGGTGCGGGAACAGGTTGAACTGCTGGAACACCATGCCGATCTTCTCGCGGACCTTGTTGATGTCGGCCTTCGGGTCGGTGATCTCGGTCTCCTCGAAGAAGATCCTGCCTCCCGTTGCCTCCTCGAGCCGGTTCACGCAGCGCAGCAAGGTCGACTTCCCCGAGCCGGACGGGCCGAGGATGACCACCACCTCGCCCTTGTCGATCTTCATGTCCACCCCGCGCAACACCTCGAGGTCGCCGAAGGCCTTGCGCAGCCCCTCGATGCGCACCACCGGTTGGCGATCCGTATCGTCGGCCCTCACGCCCACCCTCAATCCCTCGGCATCAGGTTCCCGTGGGGGATGACGTGCTCCGCGTCGATCGCGGCCGTATCCATCGGCGGGCGCTTGCGCGCCGCGCCGCCCTCGGACTCCGCCAGCTTGTCCTCGAGCCCGGCGACGAGCCTTCCCAGCGGGATCGTGACCACCAGGTACAGGGCCGCCGCGATGATGTAGGAGGACTGGTTGAACCTGCTCGCGGCGACCGACCGGGCCCTCAGCGTCATCTCGCCGACACCGACGGCCGCCAGCAGCGCCGTGTCTTTGAACAGCAGGATGAACTCGCTCATCATCGTCGGCAGGATGCGGCGGATGGTCTGCGGGATTATGACGAACGCCATCGCTTGCGGCATCGTCATGCCGAGTGAGCGGGCGGCCTCGGTCTGACCCCGGGGGATGGACTGGATGCCCGCGCGGAAGATCTCGGCCATGTACGCGGCGGAGTTGAAGGAGAGCACGAGGAAGGCGCGCATGTACACGGTGTAGTCGATCCCGAACAGGAAGGGCTGCTTGAGCCAGGGAGCTGCGCGCACGAGCGACTGGTAGAACGGCAGGAGCGTCAGCCCGAAGTACACGATGAGGATCTGGAGGAACAGGGGCGTACCGCGGACGATGTCGACGTAGGAGGTCGCCGGCCACCTCGCCCAGCGGCTGCGCGACATCTTCATGAACGCCAGCAGCAGACCGACGGGTATCCCCAGGACGAACGACCCGACGCCCAGGAAGAGCGAGACCGGGAAGGCCCTGAGCACGATGGGGAACGCGTCGCGGATGACGTCGGCAGAGAAGAACAGGCGGGTTATCGGGTAGGTCTCCCACCACTGCAGGAACTGATCCACGCTGGCGCTCCTAGTCGGTCAGGGGCACGGCATGCCGAGGGCCGGCGGCTGCATAGCCGCCGGCCCTCAGACTCTACCAGGTCTCGCGCGGTCGCCTACGGTATCGACAGCGGCTCGGCGCCGAACCACTTCTTGTAGATCTCCACGTAGGTGCCGTCGCCCTTCACCTCGGCCAGCTTCTCGTTGACCGCCTCACGCAGCGCGTCGTTGTCCTGGTTGAAGGCGAAGCCGTACTGCTCGTCGGTCTGGATCTCCTGGACGACCTTGGCGTTGCGCGCGGGGTCCTTGACGATGTCCTGCGAGATGGGAGCGTCGTTGACGATGCCGGCCACGTCGCCCGCGGACAGCGCGCCGAAGGCGGCCAGGATGTCGTCGTAGGGGGTGACCACGACGCCCTTGGGCGCGAGGTTCTCGTTGGCCCAGATCTCACCGGTCGTGCCGGACTGCACGCCGACCTTGTCGCCCTCGGCGAGCTTCTCCCAGCTGTCGACGGCGGAATCGGCCGCGACCGCCAGGGACTGGTTGGAGTTGATGTAGGGGTCGGAGAAGTCCACCTTCTCCGCGCGGTCGGGCTTGATCGTCATGGCCGAGGCGATCATGTCGAACTCGGTCCCGGCCTGCATGCCCGCGATCAGGGCGTCGAACTTGTAGGTCTTGAACTCGACCTCGTACCCGAGACGGTCGCCGATCTCCTTCATCAGGTCGACGTCGAACCCGACGATCTCGCCACCCTCGTCGTTCTCGAACGGCGGGTAGGCGGTGTCGGAGCCTACGATGATCCTGCCGGGCGTAAGGGTCTCGAACTCGGCCGCCGAGGCCTCGTCGCCGTCGTCACCTGTCTCGGCGTCCGAGGCACAGCCGGAAAGGCCTGCCATCGAGACGGCCAGAGCGAACGTCAACAGGAGCGCGAGCCACTTGCCGTGCTTCATCTCTCCTCCTTCGCGGAGACGGGCTGACCGTGCGGCAGCGCGTTCGCGCGCCGGGTCACGATACGGGACACGATACCGAAACCCCTCGGTATTGTGAAACGCGCCACGGCGCATACGCGAGAGTGTTTGCGCCGGTCCTCGGCGGGTGATAGAGTAGCGCGCAACGACATAGGCCAAGCCTGTGACGGGGAAGAGTACTCCGGGCGCGACGCTCAAAGAGAGCCGGGGACGGTGGGAACCCGGCGCCTAGCACCGGAGGAATGGGCCCTCGAGGCTCCGGGACAACGGCGCGAAGGCGCCTACTAGCCCCGGCGGACCCCCACCGATACAAGGGGCCGGGTATCGGAGATGAGGCCGCGAGGCGGCCCGCTCCCGTGCCGCAGGACCGAGCGGGCCCGCTGCGTGAGGCGGGTCAACAAGGGTGGTACCGCGAGATGACCTCTCGTCCCTTGAGGACGGGAGGTCTTTGTGTTCTCGGGGCCATACGCGGGCAGGGAGCGCACGACGAACGAGGAGTGCGCGATGATCGTGCCGAGAAGGCAGGAGTTCGAGAGGCTGGCGGCGGACCACGACGTGGTCCCGGTCGCGCGCGAGGTCTACGCGGACCTCGCCACGCCGATATCGGCGTTCCTGGCGCTGGCCGACGGCGCCGAGCACGCCTTCCTGCTGGAGAGCGTGGTGGGCGGCGAGCGCTTGGGCCGCTACAGCTTCCTGGGGCTCGGCGAGGGGCGCGTCGTGACCGCGCGGAGCGGTGAGGTTACGGTCGAGAACGGAGAGCGCGCGGTGAGAGGCGCAGCCGACCCGCTCACCGTGGTCGCCGAGGAGCTCGCCGCCGGCCGGGTGGCGCGGGTGCCGGGGCTGCCGCCGTTCGTCGGGGGGGCGGTCGGCTACGTCGGCTACGAGGTCGCCTCCGGGTTCGAACGCGTGCCGCGGCATCCCGTGGACGAGCTCGGCGTGCCCGACCTGGTGATGATGCTGGCCGAGACGGTGGTCGCCTTCGACCACGCACGCCGGGTGATGCTCGTGATCGCCGCGGCGCGTCCGGGCGAGGACGCCGGCGCCGCCTACGACGAGGCGCTCGCGCGGATCGACGCCGCGCTGGCACGGCTGCGGCAGGGCCCCGCCGGCGCTCGCCTCGGGGAGGTCGGCGCGACCGCGCCGGTGCCGCTGGCCGAGCACACCGCACGCGAGGCGTTCCTCGGGCAGGTGGAGCGGGCCAAGGAGCACATCGCCGCCGGCGACGCGTTCCAGGTCGTGCTGTCGCAGCGGTTCTCGGCGGCCTACCCCGGCGACGGGCTCGACCTCTACCGTGTGCTTCGCGCGGTGAACCCGAGCCCCTACATGTTCTACGTGCGCACCCCCCACGTGACGCTCGTGGGCTCCTCGCCGGAGCCGCTGGTGCGGGTGGAGGACGGCGTCGTGCTCACGCGGCCGCTCGCCGGCACGCGTCCGCGGGGCGCCGATGCCGCCGAGGACGGGCGGTTGCGCGCCGACCTCCTCGCCGACGAGAAGGAGCGCGCCGAGCACGTCATGCTCGTCGACCTCGGGAGGAACGACCTGGGGCGCGTGTGCGAACCGGGGACCGTGAAGGTCGACGAGCTGATGGAGGTGGAGCGCTACAGCCACGTGATGCACATCGTGAGCAACGTGACCGGCCGGCTCGCTCCCGGTCGGGACGCGTTCGACGCCCTGCGCGCGACGTTCCCGGCCGGCACGGTCTCGGGAGCGCCGAAGATCCGTGCGATGGAGATCGTGCGGGACCTGGAGCCCGCGGCCCGCGGACCCTACGCCGGGACCGTGGGATACGTCGGCTTCGACGGCGCGATGGACATGTGCATCACGATCCGTACCGTCATGATCGCGGGCGGCGTCGCGTACCTGCAGTCCGGCGCGGGCATCGTCGCCGACTCCGATCCCGAGCGCGAGTACGACGAGTGCCTCCACAAGGCCCGTGCGCTGCACCGGGCGCTGGAGCGCGCCGCGGGGATGGGGGCGGGCGCGCCGGCCCGCCCTGCTGACGCCGCCGAGGAGGTGCCGGCATGATCCTCGTGGTCGACAACTACGACTCGTTCACCTACAACCTCGTGCAGCTGCTGGCCGCGCTCGGAGCCGACGTGCGGGTCGAGCGCAACGACGCGATGAGCGCCGAGGAGATGCTGGCGCTCGCGCCGGCCGGGGTCGTGATCTCCCCCGGTCCGGGGACTCCGGACGATGCGGGCGTGTCGCGGGACGTGATCCGGCTCGCGGGTGACCGGGACGTGCCGGTGCTGGGCGTCTGCCTGGGTCATCAGTGCATCGCCGAGGTCTACGGCGGTGTCGTCGGCCGCGCGCCCGTCCCGGTCCACGGCAAGACCGCCGACGTGCTGCACGAGGGCGCGGGCGTCCTGGCCCGGATGCCGAGCCCGTTCACGGCGACCCGGTACCACTCGCTGGCCGTCGAGGCCGGCTCGCTGCCCGAGGTCCTGCGCGTCACCGCGCGCACCGCCGACGGGCTGGTGATGGCGCTCCAGCATGCGGACCTGCCGGTCTTCGGCGTGCAGTTCCACCCCGAGAGCGTGCTCACGCCCGAGGGCGTGGTCGTGCTGCGCAACTTCCTGGAGCTGGCGGGCGAGATCGCTCCCGAGGAGGCCGCCGAGGCGCCGCCCGCCGCGCCACCGCCCGCCACCGCCGCCGGCTTCTCGGAGGTCGTCCGCGCGGCCATCCGCAGGGTCGCCGCCGGTGAGTCGCTTCCCGAGGACGAGGCGCACGAGGCGATGGGCGCGATCATGGACGGCGAGGCCACCCCCGCCCAGATCTCGGCGCTGGTGACCGCGATGCGCATGAAGGGCGAGACGGTCGAGGAGATCGTCGGTTTCGCGCGCGCCATGCGCGAGCGCGCCACTCCCGTGCGCCCCCGCGTGGAGCGCTACGTGGACACGTGCGGGACCGGCGGGGACGGCCTGGCCACCTTCAACATCTCGACGACCACCGCGTTCGTCGTCGCGGGCGCGGGGGTCCCGATCGCCAAACACGGCAACCGGGCGGTGTCCTCGGCGTCGGGCAGCGCCGACGTGCTCGAGGCGCTAGGGGTCCGCATCGACCTCGCCCCGGAGGACGTGGCGCGCTGTGTCGACGAGGTCGGCGTGGGCTTCCTCTTCGCGCAGGCGCTGCACTCCTCGATGCGGCACGCGGCCGGCCCGCGGCGGGAGATCGCGATCCGCACCGTGTTCAACGTGCTCGGGCCGCTCACCAACCCCGCCGGCGCCACGCGCCAGCTGCTCGGGGTGTACGACGCCAAGCTCGTGCCCGTCCTCGCGCAGGTCGCGGGGCGGCTCGGGGCCAAGCGCGTGCTGGTCGTGCACGGCCACCCGGGCATGGACGAGGTCTCGGCGAGCGGGCCGACGCTGGTCGGCGAGTTCCTCGACGGCGCCGTCCGCACCTACGAGATCTCTCCCGAACAGGTCGGCGTGGCCCGGGGCTCCGTGGCCGACCTCGCGGGCGGCGACGCCGCCTCCAACGCCGACGCGCTGCGGGAGGTGCTGAGCGGGGCGCACGACGGGAGGCGCGACGTCGTGCTCATGAACGCCGCCGCGGCGCTCGTGGCCGGCGGGGCGGCGGAGGACTTCGCCGAGGGCGTGCACCTGGCGCGGCGCGCCATCGACGGCGGCGAGGCGGCCGCCAGGCTGGAGGCGCTCGTCGCGGTGAGCTCGCGGCTCGCCGAGGAGCGGGCGGCCGCCGCTTCGGGGGCGGAGGCGTCGTGAACTTCCTCGAGGCCATGACGGCACGCAGGTCCGCGCGGATCGCCAGGGAGTATGGCGCGCTGGCGCCCGCCGACCGCGAACGCCTGGCGTGCTGCGCGCGGCCTCCGCGCGACTTCTCCGCCGCCCTCACGAACCGCCCGGACGTGGCGGTCATCGCCGAGGTGAAGAAGGCCTCGCCCTCGGCGGGACCGATCGCGCCGGACTGCGAGGCGTCCAAGCAGGCCCTGCACTACCAGGACGGCGGGGCCGCCGCCATAAGCGTGCTGACCGAGCCCGAGAGCTTCGGGGGGTCCTTCACCGACCTCTCGGACGTCGCCGACGCCGTGGACGTCCCCGTGCTCGCCAAGGACTTCGTGGTCGACCCCGCGCAACTCTATGCCGCCCGGGGGCACGGCGCCGACGCGGTGCTGCTGATGATCGGCGTGCTGGCCGAGGAGGTGGCCGGATACCTGGATCTCGCGACCACGCTGGGGATGCAGGCGCTCGTGGAGGTGCACGACGCGGGCGAGCTGGAGCTCGCCCTGCGCGCCGGAGCGAAGCTCGTGGGGGTGAACAGCCGCGACATGCGCACCCTGGAGGTCGATCCGGCGCGGGCCCGGGGCGTCGTGGCCGAGGCGGCGGCCGGGGGTGTGACGGTCGTCTCGGCGAGCGGCGTGAGGACGCGGGCGGATGTCGAGGCGGCCGTCGAGGCCGGCGCCGAGGCGGTGCTCGTAGGCGAACGGCTGATGCGCGCGCCGTTCCCGGAGGACGTGCTGGCGGAGCTGACCGGGGTTCCCAAGACGGGTGCCCGGGTGTAGGGAGCGAGGAGTCGCGCGACGCCCCGGCAGGCGCCGGGCGGGAGACGGAGGTAGGAGATGCCTGAGAGGACGCGGTTCATGCTCGACGAGAAGGACATGCCCACGGCGTGGTACAACGTGCTGCCTGACCTGCCCGAGCCGCTGGCGCCGCCGTTGAACGCCGCCGGCGAGCCGGTCAGCCTGGAGGAGCTGCAGGTGCTCTTCCCGATGGGGCTGATCGCGCAGGAGATGTCGCCCGAGCGCTACATCGACATCCCCGGCGCGGTGATCGACGTGTACAAGACGTACCGTCCCGCCCCGCTCAACCGCGCGCGGGCGCTGGAGAAGGTCCTCGGCCTGCCCGACGGGGTCAGGATCTTCTACAAGTACGAGGGCGTCTCGCCCGCCGGCTCGCACAAGCCCAACACCGCCATCGCCCAGGCCTACTACAACAAGGCCGAGGGCATCGACAAGATCGCCACCGAGACCGGCGCGGGGCAGTGGGGGAGCGCGCTGGCGGTCGCGGGTGCGCTGTTCGGCGTCGAGATCGAGGTCTTCATGGTCAAGGTCAGCTACGACCAGAAGCCTTACCGGCGGCTGCTGATGGAGACGTACGGCGCGACCGTGCACCCGTCGCCGTCGAAGCTGACCAAGTCGGGGCAGCGCGTGCTCCAGATGGACCCGGACTCGACCGGCTCCCTGGGCATCGCGATCTCCGAGGCGGTCGAGGTGGCCGCGACGCACGACGACACGCACTACTCGCTCGGCTCGGTGCTCAACCACGTGTGCCTGCACCAGACGATCATCGGCGAGGAGTGCGTCAAGCAGATGGAGATGGCCGAGGCCGAGCCCGACGTGGTCATCGGCTGCGTCGGCGGCGGGTCGAACTTCGCGGGCATCTCGTTCCCGTACTACCACCGCCGGCTCGAAGGCAAGTCCTCGGCTCGCCTCGTGGCGGTGGAGCCCAAGGCCTGCCCGACGCTCACGGCCGGCGAGTACCGCTACGATTTCGGCGACGAGGCCAAGATGGCCTTCCAGGTCGTCATGTACACGCTCGGGCACGATTTCGTGCCCGCCGGCATCCACGCCGGCGGCCTGCGCTACCACGGTGACGCCCCGACCGTCTCGGCGCTGGTCAAGAGCGGGGACATCGAGGCCGTCGCCGTGCACCAGACCGAGTGCTTCGACGCGGCCGTGCAGTTCGCACGCGCAGAGGGCATCCTCCCGGCGCCGGAGAGCTCGCACGCGATCCGCGTGGCGATCGACGAGGCCCTCGCGGCCCGCGAGGCCGGCGAGGACAAGACGGTGCTGTTCAACCTGTCCGGCCATGGCGCCTTCGACCTGACCGCGTACGAGGCGTACCTGCGCGGTGAACTGGTGGACTACGACTACGCCGCGGGCACGACCCTCTGCGGCGACGACCTGTAGGGGGCGTGGTGGCGGCATCGGGAGGCGCTTCGCTCGCGGTCCTCGGCCTTCCGGCGCTCGAGGGTGCGCCGTC
>JACUUM010000059.1 GCA_014859305.1 Coriobacteriia bacterium | reverse complement strand
GCCGCCGCCTGCAGACGCTGCTCTTCGATGACCCCCTGATAGTTCGCCCCCCAGTGGACGTAGGCCACGACGTGCTCCGCGCCGGCCTTGCGCGCCAGTTCGTACCCGCGCTTGATCGACCTCGCGGAGAGGGGGACCGTGCCCGCCCGCTTCCGTCCCGCGGTCACCTTGGTCCCATACCCTCTGCCCAACGCCACGATTCCGACCGTGACCCCGCCGCCGCGTACGATCAGCGGGCGCTCGGCCTCCCGGTCGTTCATGCCGGCGCCGAAGGCGACCAGTCCCGCCGCCTCCGCATGCCGGATCGTGTCGGCGAGCCCGGCGGGACCCATGTCGAGGGCGTGGTTGTTGGCCAGCCCCAGCACGGTGACCCCCGCCGCCGCCAGTGCCTGCGAGGCGGCAGGGTCGGACATGTACGAGTAGGTCTTGTTCGGGTTGAGGGGAGCGTTGCGAGAGGTGAGGGGGGCTTCGTGGTTGACGATCACGACATCGGCGTCCGGGGCCGCGAGGCGCTCGAAGACCCAGTCGAACCCGTGATCGGCCACGTAGGGCTTGGCGCCGTCCGCGATCATCGTGTCCCCGGCCCACGTGATCGACAGTGTCGCGTCCTTCTCGGCGTCGACCTCGAGGAACACGGGGCGCGCTCCTCGCGGGCCCACGCCTCCCCACGCGGCGAGGCCGGCCAGGGCCAGGCCGATGGCCCACAGCCCGACGATGGGCCCCCTGACCCGGATCACCCCGGCACCTGCGAGACGTCGACGCCGGGAACGCACCGACTCCGTCGCGCGCCCCCTGGGCCCATCGCCCAGAGCCGGTCCCTGAACTCGTCACCGTCGATGGCCTCGACGATGCTCCCGCCGTCCATGAACCACACCTCGTCGGCGAGCGCCGCTTCGGCCGTCTCGTGGGTGGCGAGGAGCACGGTGCCCTTGTGGTGGGCGATGACGTCGCGGAACACCTCCTTGCTGGCGTCGTCGAGGTTCACCGTGGGCTCGTCGAGCAGCAGGATCGGAGGGTTGCCCAGGAGCGCCCGGCCAAGGGCGAGGCGCTGCCGCTGCCCGAGCGAGAGGTTGGATCCGCCGGGGGTGAGCCACGTGCCGAGCCCGTACGGCAGCTCGGCGAGGACCTCGTCGAGCCCGCACGACATGGTCACGCGCCGGAGCTCCTCCTCGGAAGCCTCGGGTTCGCGGTACGTGAGGTTGCGCCGCACCGTCCCGCACATCAGGGGGAGGTCCGGAGAGACCATCCCCACCCCGCGGAATCTGGAGCGAAGCGTGCGGGCGGACAACGGCTGGTCGTCCACCAGGATCTCGCCGCCGTCGGGGTCGAGGAGCCCGGCGACCACGTTGAGCAGCGTCGACTTGCCGGCCCCGTTCGGCCCGAGAAGAGCGGTCACGTGACCGCCCTGCGCGGTCGCGTCCACCTCGCGCAGCGAACCGTAGACGGAGACGCCTCGGAGCTCGATGCGGCCACGCCGCACCCGTAAGCCCTCCAGGCCCGCCGCGTCCAGGGGGCGCGTGGAGCTGGACAGGAAGTCGAGCAGCTTGACGCGGGAGACCTCGGCGCGCTGCCAGTAGTCGTAGGAGAGGCCCAGCCGCCGGACGGGCCCCGCCAGCTGGCGGCATGCGATCATCGCCGCCACCACGACGCCCACGCTGCTGTTGCCCGACGCGACGTCGATGGTCCCGACGAGCAGCACGCAGAAGATGGCCAGCCACCCCGTCGCCGAGGAGATCCCGAGCATCCATCCCCGCGTCCGGGCCGTGTCGTGCAGAGAGCGCGTCACGGAGTCGTTCTGCCGTGACAGGCGTGAGAACTCGCCTCCCGACCTTCCGAAGACCTGCGTCACGGCGAGGGCGTGCAGCTGCTCGTCGATGTTGCTGGTGATCAGCGAGCGCTTGCGGCGGACGGTCCGCGTGATGCGGTGCAGGCGCGGGCCCAGCTGAGTCAGCGCCGCCGACCCGAAGGCGAGCACCGCGGCCATGGTGAACGCCAGCCGGACGTTCAGGTACGCGATGACGCCGATGCCGCCCGTGAGGATCACGAGCGATACCAGCCCTCGCGCCAACCCCCGGCTCACCCAGGTGCGCAGCATGGAGAGGTCTCCCGTGAACCGCAGGAGCAGTCCGCCTCGGGATCTCGCCTGGAGCTGCCGCACGGACATGCCCTGCAGATGGCGATACATGGTCATCCGCAGCCCGCGGATCAGCTCGTATCCCATCTTCTCGGAGACCGTGAACTCCGCTCCCCTCAGCAAGGAGTTCAGGAGCACGGCGCCGAGGAGCACAGCCATGTCGCGGTACACGAGACCCTGATCCACCAGGCCCGACGTCAGCTCGTCGATCAGGTGCCGCAGCAGCACGAGGGACGCGCCGAGCGTCGCGGCCTGCAGGACGGCGAGCGTCACCACCTTGGCCAGATCGCGGCGACGCAGCCGGAAGACGGACGACGGCTCGGGCATCAGGCCACGCCCCCGCTCAGGCCTCCCGGCACCCCCTGGGCCGAACCCGAGAGCGGCTCCCTCGCGTCCTCGGTCTCGCCGTGAGCGTCGGGACCGCTCTCTTCCTGGGAGCACGACGCCTCCTCGAGTTCGAGAGGCGTCGCGTGCGGTGGAGCCGAGAACCCGAACAGCGCGGAGGCGGTCGCCGGATCGCCCAGCTCATCCAGCGTGAGGACGGGCAGGTCGCAGGCTGCCGCAGCCTCCCGAACGGCGAGCGGGGATCGCGTGAGCTTTCCGGCGAGAGCGACGACGGGCAACTCGAGCGCTCGGAGCCGTTCGAGCCCGCCGATCGCGCCCACGGCGTCCGCCGCGGCGAAGATCACTCCGTCGATCCGGCTGCGGAACAGCTCCGATTGCATCAGGCGCGCCGTCTCCTGCTGGAAGACGCCGTCGGCCACTTCCACGACGATCGCCCCGCATCCTGCCTGCGCCAGGTGGTGTATCAGTTCGACGGCCTTGCGCTCCAGCGCCGCCATCTCTATCCGGTAGGTCGAGGCCAGCCCGACGTCGGTGAAATCGAGCACGGCATGCGCTCCGGCGTCGATCATCAGCCAGTAGTCGCCTCCCGCACCCGTCCCGGTCACCTTGGCGGCTCCAGGCGAGTGGCCCGCCACCGCCAGGCCGCGAACGAGCCGGTGGGCGGTGGTGGTCTTGCCCGCGTTCATCGAGGTGCCCAGCACCACGACGGTGACCGGCGTGTGCTCTGGTACCGGGCACGGGAGCAGGCCGAAGGCTCCGACGTTGAGCGGCACCCCGCGGTAGTCGGCGACCAGGCCCATCGGCGAGATGTCGGTGGGGCGCCGGACGTCCCCGCAACGGGAGTGCATCTCCGAGGCGATGCCGCCGGACGCGACCAGGTGCGTCGGCGAGAGTCCGAGCGGGACGTGGGCCTCGAACTGGTCCGGGGCGTACCGGTGCGCGTACGCGACGATGATCTCGTCGCCCACGTGGAGGTGGGCTCGGCGGCCGGTCGTCAGCTCTAGCCTCGCGTGGTGCCCTATGCGATCGACGCGCGCGAGGACCAGGTCCCCCGTCCTCGGCCTGACCTGACCGGCCACGAGTTCCTGCATGGCGACCGGCGGCACTCGACGAGTCGTGAACGCCCGCTTCGCGCGACCCAGCCGGTCCATGCTCAGCGGGCCCACGGTGATCGCGCGGCGAGGAGTGTTTCGGCGCGGCGCTTGGCCGCCCGGGATCACCCGCTCCAAGATCGCTCCCCCCAAGGCCGACAGGACTACTAGGTGGTCCGCCCATGTCCGTGCGTGCCCCTGCTGAAGCGAACCTCGGATCCCCCCGAACGTGCCGTTGGTCGATATCCTCCCAGGTCACGAGTGGGAGCGTGCATCCTCCGATGGAATGATTCGGGTAGGATGCCGGTCTTAGCCCCATCCTGGGGCCGCACCTCCGGGGGTTGGTTCGCCGCTTGCTGCGTCGAGGCAGCGTTCCGACGACCCGCGAAGGAAGACCGCATGCTCGCACGACCTCGACCCTCGACCATCCCCTCCGCGCCGCGCGCGCTCTCGCTATCGGCGCGTCTGCTGCTCGCCGGCGCGCTCGCGTCGGCTGTGCTCTCCGCGCCGGGACCGGCGCTCGCAGCGCGAGCCGTGACCGACGAGATCGCCGGGACCCCTCTTTCCGCCGGCGCCCTGCCCAGCGACGTCGCTCCGGACATCGACGCGGCGGCGGGGATCCTAGTCGACTCACAAGGCCGCGCCTTGTGGTCCCGACAGGGAGACACGCGGCGCGCGATGGCCAGCACCACCAAGATGATGACCGCGTTGCTCGTGCTCGAGAACGGCGGGCTGGGCGACACGGTGACGGTCTCCAAAGCCGCGGCCCGGGTACCCTACGGCCTCGGGCTCAAGGCGGGCGAGAAGGTCAGCGTCCGCCGGCTGCTGGAGCTCACGCTCGTGGCGTCCGCGAACGACGGCGCCCACGCCCTCGGAGAGCACGTCTCCGGCGACATGTCCGCGTTCGTCGGGCGGATGAACGAGCGCGCCCGCGAGCTCGGACTGGAGGACACCCGCTTCGCCAACCCCCACGGACTCGACGCGTCCGGCCACTACAGCACGCCTTCCGACCTGGCCGCCCTCGCGCAGACCGCCATGGAGCTGCCGGAGTTCCGGCGGATCGTGTCCCTGAGGACCGTCACGTTTCCCGCCTATCGAGGACGGCCGGCGCGCTCCATCAAGAGCACCGACAAGCTCCTCGGGACGTACCGCGGGTTGACCGGGGTCAAGACGGGGTTCACGAGAGACGCCCGGCACAGCTTCGTCGGCACGGCCGGGCGGGACGGTGTCGAGCTCACGGCCGTGATACTGGGCGCGGACAGCGGCTCCGCCCGGTTCACGCAGACCGCACGCCTGCTCGACTGGGGCTTCAAGCACCTGAGGGTGCGGGAGGTGTCCACGGCGGGCGAGACGGTCGCTGAGGTGCCGATCGCCTCGAGACCCGACAGGACGGTGCCCGTGCGCGCCGGCGAGAGCGCCTCGCTCCCCGTGTTCGGCCCGGACGGCCCGATCTCCCTGGAGACGTCCGTGAGCCCTGTGACGCTGCCCGTCTTCGAGGGGCAGCCGCTCGGGGAGGTCAGGATGGTGCAGGGAGACCGCGAGCTCGTACGCGTGCCCGCCCTGGCCGCGACGTCGACGGTGTCCGTCGAGGAGACGGTGGGCGCGGTCCCGGTCTCGGACTACCTCGACCGCGTGGTGACGGCGCGAGCGGCTCCGGTCACGTCGGCCGTGCCCGAGTTCGACCCGGACGTCCCCGTGGACCAGCGCGTCGACCTCGAGCCCCATGTGGCGGCTCCCGTCGCCGAGGGCGATCGCCTGGGCGAGATCGCTTACATCCAGGGCGAGAAGGTCCTCGCGCGCGTGCCCGTGATCGCGGCGGAGACGGTGGAGCCACCGGGCTTCGTCGACAACCTGCGCATCGCGTTCGTGCGGAGTTGGCGCGGGCTCCTCGGCGCACCGACGATGGCGGAGCTGGAGATCGTCGGGTCGTAGAGACGGCAGCGAGGCCGCGTCATCGCGGCCTCGCCGTCCTTCACCCGCTTGGTGCCGACGGGGTCCGGACCCCGTCCCCGGCAGGGCTCCTACTCGCTCGCGTCCAGCGCCGCGGAGATGATCGCCGCCTCGCTCCGCCACTGCCGCGCCAGCGCGGGGTCGAGCTGCTTGGCCGGCAGCGCGCCCACCTCCGAGACGAACGTCCGAAGTCGGCGCGCGGCGCCCGTCGTGTCGCCGCGATCGACGTCGGCCAAGGCGTGGTCGAGCTTGACGAGCAGCGAGTTGCGGACGCCCTTCACGGGGATGGGGGCGTCGGCCACCGACGCCCTCAACGCCGGCAGGCCACCACCCGGCCTCGCCTCGACGACCTCCTCCGCGGTCAGCAGCATCGTGTCGGAAGCCTCGGCGCCGGCGTCGTCCCACACGGTGAGGGTCACCTCGTGCACGCCCGGCTCCTGGCAGACGGCCTGTACCGTCAGACCTTCGAGCACCGTGCCTCCCGGCAGGTGCCACCGGGCGCTCACGATCGTCCCGTCGGGGTCCTCGGAGGAGGAGCCGTCCAGCACGAACGTCTCGCCGGCGCGAACGGTCAGGTCGGGTCCGGCGTCGGCGACCGGGGGCAGGTTCACGGGCTCGTAGACCTTGACCCCGTAGAGGCCGTCCACCTGCGTGACGTACAGCTTGCCGGAGGGCAGCAGGCACATGCCGCGGTAGTCGTACACGCCCGTGCCGTTCGGCTCCCCGGCGTCGGGTGCGAACTTGGCCTTGAGCCCCCCGTCAGCGTCGTAACGGGCTATGTGTCCTCGGCCGGAGGCGAAGATCTCCCCTCGCTCGTTCAGCGCCAGGCCCTTGAAGCCGTACGGAGGCGCCGTGACCGGCAGCCTGCCGGTGAAGGTCCCATCCGCGTCGAAGGTCGCGATGCCGATCATGTCCGCGACGAGGACGCGCCCGTCGGACGGACCCGCCGCGAGCTCCACCGGACCGAAGAGCACGTCCTGGCCGAAGACGCCCAGCGGCGCCCCGGACGCGTCGAAGACGTGCACGCAGTCGGAGCGGGTCCCGACCGCCAGAAGACGGCCGGTCGCGTCGAACTCGGTGTCGTAGGGATACCCGATCGCCGACCAGACGGGGAAGCTCGAGAGGTAGGTGCCGCCGGGAGCGTACTTCTGGATGACCGTGGCCCCGTAACCCCCCGTACCCACGTAGACGTTGCCCGCTCCGTCGACGGCGGTGGAGTGCACGTTCTTCAATGCGGGTCCCGACGTGCCGAAGCGCATCAGGTACGAGCCCGTGCCGGTGAACTTCTGGACGCGGTTGTTGTAGTAGTCACCCACGTAGAGGTTGCCCTGCGCATCCGAGGAGATCGCCGACGGGTAGTTGAAGGCGCCCGGACCCGTCCCCGTGCCGCCCCAGGCGAAGGCGTACCGGTAGGCGCCGGCGCCTGACGCGGCTGGCGCGGCGACGACCGGCAGCGCCAAGGCGAGGCTGATGACGAGAACCCATGCGGCTGGGGTCCTCGGGCGAGCCAGCGGATACATGACTGCCTCCCTATAACGACACGCTTCCCGTAAGCATCGGCGGGAAGGGTCGAAGACACTGTGAGGCACGTCACTGTCGGTCGCAGGAGCGGTGGAGGCCGAGCGGGTGCGCCGGCATCGCCGCACCGGCATTCTTCGCCGTGTCGGGGTCGGCCTTCCGGAACAGGACGATCCGAGCCATGCCGCCTGCCGAGGAGGGGGGCTAGGAATCGCCTCCGGCGTGTCCGGAGCGCGCCACGCCGCGCCTTGCGACGACGTCGGCCGGCAGCTGTTCCTCGAGAGCGCGAACGAGGGCGCGCTGCTCCTCGTGCAGCCGCCGGACGGCGCCTCTCTCGGCCTCCGACAGGCGCGAGCCCTCCGCGACCGCGTACTCCGCCGCGTTCGTGCGCTCCGCCTCCAGAAGACGCTCCAGCGCCTCGTCCTCGTCCCCCGCGTCGAGGACCGCCGTCACGTGCGTCTCCAGCGACTCGCGGACGTCCCTCGGCGCCTCGACGTCTTGCGGCGTGCACGCGCCCAGCAGGTCGTCGAGCGTGTCGACGTGCCGCTCGTGCTCCTCGCGCAGGCGTCCCTGCGAGCCCTCGTGCCCATGCAGGAGCGCGGCCTCGTACATCGCCACCGTGGCGGCCTCCATCCTCCGCAGCACGGCGAAGAGCTCCGCACGCTGTCTCGTGTCGGCCACGTCGTCATCCCCCTTCCGCGGAGGCTGTCGCTCTCGCTCGCCTCGTCGCCCCGATGCGCGGACCTCCCGGCAGGCGCGGCCGCGCGACGCACGGCGCGCCTCCCTCCTCGGCCTCTCGGCGAGTGTTCCCACGCCGTGACCGCCGCAAGCGCGGCGGTGTGCGGCGGCCAGGCCCTCCCGCCTGCGGGCTCACGGCGGTAGCGGCGCGCCGAGGCCGGGTATCACGACCCGATGTGACCCGAGAGGAGGGAGCGTCATGTCCGCCAAGACGTTCACCGAGACGCCTCCGCAGCATCAGGACCGCATGCCCGGCGTCGAGGCCCAGATGCACCCGAAGCCCGTAGAGGAGGACGACCGCTACCGCGGCAGCGGGAAGCTGCAGGACAAGCGGGCGATAGTGACCGGAGGGGACAGCGGAATAGGCGCGGCGATAGCGATCGCTTTCGCCAAGGAGGGCGCCGACGTGCTGATCGTGCACCAGTCGGAGCGCGAGCGCGCGGACGCCGAGCGCACGAGAGCGCGAGTGCGCGAGCTGGGGAGGACCTGCGAGGTCATGGAGGGCGACCTCAAGGAGCGCCCGTTCTGCAAGGAGGTCGCGGACCGCTGCATGGACGTCCTCGGCGGGATCGACGTGCTGGTCAACCACGCCGGGGAGGGCTGGGTGCACGACCGGCTGGAGGATGTCCCCGAGGGCGAGATGGAGGAGGTGTTCCGCGACAACTTCTTCTCGATGTACCACCTCACTCGCGCGGCGCTGCCGCACATGCGGGAGGGCTCCGCGGTCGTGAACACCACGTCCGTGACGGCCTACGAGGGGAGCGCCACGCACATCGACTACTCGGCCACCAAGGGGGCGGTCGTCGGCTTCACACGTTCGCTGGCGAAGAACCTCGTCATGCGGGGCATCCGGGTCAACGCCGTCGCGCCGGGGCCGGTATGGACGCCGATGATCGTTGCCGCGGGCCGCAGCGACGAGCAGGTGGAGCGGTTCGGGAAGAACACGCCGATGGGGCGGCCCGGGCAGCCCTGGGAGATCGCACCGAGCTACGTCTTCCTCGCCTCCGACGTCGAGTCGTCGTACATGACCGGACAGGTGCTGCACCCCAACGGCGGGCGGTACATGTCGAGCTGAGGACCTTGGCAGGAGAGGGGCCGCCGTGCCTGGTATCCCCACCCGCCCGTTCGGCCGCCACGGAGAGCAGGTCCCCGCCCTCGGCGTCGGGGTCTGGATCGACGTACTGCTCGACGTTGTATGCCGTCCCACACGCTCGAAACGTTGAGAGGAAGTCTAGCTGAACCGCCCTCCGTGGCGCGACGCGACCCCCGGCGAAGGTCGGCCGCTTGCGACCGCATGCCGCTTCCTGTGATGATGGCGCCCCGAAGAAGGCCTGGGGGGGACCCGCCACCTACCGGCACGGCAGGAGGGATGATGGCGATGGCGACACCGACCGAGCAGCTGCCGCACGAACGCCGACGTCAGCCGGCACGGCAGAGCGGGCAGCCGGGGACGATGCGCGACGTCTTCGCGTCGGCCGCCCTGCGAAGGGTCCTCGTCGCGGCCACACTGGCGGCCATGTCGTCCGCGAGCTCTCTCATCGCTCCCGCGACTGCGGCCTCGGACCCTCTCTCGCCGGCGATGTATCACGCCCTCGATGTCGCCGCGGCGAAGACGGCGTCGACGCATCGCACGGTCGCGCCGGCGAGATACCCCTACTACACGGTCGGCGACGCCTGGAGGGTCGTTCCGCCGCATCTGTGGGGAGCAGGCTACCTTCCGGGCAGCCTCTGGTACATGTACCAGCTCAAAGGCGATCAGCGCTGGAGGACCTGGGCCGTGCAGCGCCAGAAGCCCATCGGAGCTTATGCCGGCGACACCGGCAAGCCCGACGTCGGCGTCCTCGTGCTGAACACCTACCGGCACGCCTACCGGCTCACCGGCGACGCCGCCTACCGGCATGTCGCCCTCACCGGCTCCGGGTCTCTCGCAGGCCACTACGACTCGAGGATCGGCATGGTTCGGGCGCGCACCTCGCCGTATGAGTTCACGGTGGTCGCCGACAACATCATGAACGTCGAGCTCCTGTTCTGGGGGACGGGCAACGGAGGACCCCGGGCTTGGCGCGAGATGGCCACGAACCACGCCTTGCGCACGGCGAAGGACTTCATCCGCCCCGACGGCGGAAGCTATCACTACGTCTCCTATTCGCCGAAGACCGGCGCCGTCATCGCCAAGGGCCAGGCACAAGGGGCCTTCACGGAGTCGACGTGGTCTCGCGGGCAAGCGTGGCTGATATACGGGTTCGCGAGCGCGTACCGCGAGACCGGTGACTCGCGTCTCCTCGACGCGGCACGGCGCACGACGGACTACTGGGCTTCGCGTGTCCCGGCCGACCTCGTCCCCTACTGGGATTTCGATGCGCCGAACATCCCGAACGCTCCGCGAGACAGCTCGGCCGCAGCCGTCGCCGCCGCGGGATTCGTCGAGCTCGCTCGTCTGGATCCCGATCCGAACAGACGCGCCTCCTTCCTCGATCTCGCGACGAGGACGCTGGAGAGCCTCTCATCCGCCGAGTACCTCGCCGAAGGCGCGCCCGAGCCGTCGGTGCTCCTCCACGGGACGTGGGCGGCCAACGGTGGCTACGCCGATCACGGCACGTCGTGGGGGGACTACTTCTTCATCGAAGCGCTCATGCGCCTACGGACGCAGGTGCTCCGCTTGAGCGGCCCCGATCGATACCGCACGGCGGTTCGGGCGAGCCAGGTCGGATTCGAGAGCGCGGACGCGGTCGTGATCGCCGGCGGAGGCGACTTCGCCGACGCGCTTGCCGCCACGAGCCTCGCCGGGATTCACGAAGGACCCGTGCTCCTTTCCGATCCGCGGCGGCTACCGGGAGAAGTGAGGCAGGAGATCCGGCGGCTCGGTGCGACCAGGGCGTACGTCGTCGGCGGGCAGCCCGCGATCTCGGAGAGCGTGGCGGCCGAGCACGGGCCGGATTCGCAAGTCATCCTGGTCACCGATGCGCCTGACCTGGGCGAGCAGGTCCAGATCGAGGTCCGGCGATTGCTGGCGACGCTGACCAGGGCCGAAACGACGGCAAAAGCGCTGGAACATGCAGCAATCGTGACGGTAGCCGACATCGACCAGGCGGTTGAGGTCAGCGAGCGATACGCCCCGGAACACCTGATCATCCAGACCCGTGAAGCCGACAAGGTGGCTGCACGCGTCACGACCGCCGGCTCGGTGTTCGTCGGCCATCTGACGCCGGAAGCGCTGGGCGATTACATCTCGGGC
>JACUUM010000058.1 GCA_014859305.1 Coriobacteriia bacterium | reverse complement strand
CCGCGCCCGCGCCGGGCCGCGCTCGTCCCCGCCGCCTCCTAGACCGGCCCCGGGGGTGGTCAGGCCTGCTGCGGCACCGTATCCTGGGTACCGTCGATCCCGTGGTATCGGCCGTCCGGCTCGCCGCCCGAGGGGGGTCCGAGTGCCCGAGGTCCCGCGTTTCCACAGCCCGTTCAGCCACTGGCGCTCGGGTCTGCTCGCCGAGATAGCGGCTTTCGCGGCGTTCCTGCTCGCGCTGGCGGCTCTGGCCGTCGCGGTCGCGACGGCGCTGTAGGCCGTCGTGTGGCTTCGGGTCGACCGGTATGACGCGTCGATAGTCGTCCACTACGTCGGTCTGCTCGTCCTCGGCATGGCCGGGGCGATGCTGCTGCCGCTGCTCACCGCCGTGCTGCTGGGGGAATGGGCGGCCGCGGCGGACTACGTGTTCGGCATCGGTGTCTCGGGGACCTTGGGGACGGGGATGCTCTTCGCTCCCGTGTCGCCCGCGAGACGGGTCACGCACGTGCACGGGCTGCTCATCACCGCCGTCGCGTGGCTGGCGGCGTCGCTGGTCGGCGCCGTTCCGTTGGCGTTCTCCGGCAACTACCCCACGTACCTCGACGCCCTCTTCGACACCCTGTCCGGCTTCACCACCTCCGGCCTGACCGTCGTGGTGGACCTCGACCACATGTCCCTGGCGCACAACATGTGGCGCCATCTCACGCACCTCATCGGCGGCCAGGGGATCGTCGTGGCGGCCCTGTCTTTCGCGATCGGTCTTCGCGGCGGCGCCCTCTCGCTGTACCTCGCCGAGGGGCGCGACGAGCGCATCCTGCCCAACGTGGTGCATACCGTACGCTTCATCTGGTTCGTGACGTTCGTGTACATCACGCTCGGGACCCTCTCGCTCACGGGCGTGAACCTGTGGCTGGGGATGGACGCCGTGCGAGCGTCGTTGCATGCGTTCTGGATATCCGTGGCCGCCTACGACACGGGCGGCTTCGCCCCCCAGTCGATGAACGCGCTGTACTACCACAGCCCCCTGTTCGAGACCGTGACGGTCTTCCTGATGCTGGCCGGGGCGATGAACTTCAGCCTGCACGCCCAGGTGTGGCGCGGCGACCGGCGGGAGATCTGGCGTAACATCGAGACCCGCACGCTCGCGTTCAACGTGCTCGTCCTCTCGTTGCTGGCGACCGCGGGGCTCGCCGCCGCGAGCGTCTTCGACGGTCCGGCCGCGGTCGTGCGGAAGGGCGTGTACCACGTCCTGTCCGCCCACAGCGGCACGGGGCACCAGACGCTCTACGCTGCTCAGTGGACGGAGGGGTACGCCGGTCTCGCGTTCGTCGCCGTGATACTCGCCATGGGCGCGGGCGGCGCGGTCTCCTCCACGGCGGGCGGTATCAAGGCCCTTCGTCTCGGCGTGATCGCGAGGTCCGTCATCCTCGACGTGAAGGAGTCGATAGCCCCGACGACGGCCGTCGTGCGCTCGCGTTACCACCATCTCGCGCAACGCGTGTTGACGCCCCAGCTCACCAGCACCGCCGCCGTGACCTTCATCCTCTACACGACCACCTACGTGGTCGGCGCCCTCATCGGCGGGCTGTACGGTTACCCCGCCCCTCAGGCGCTGTTCGAATCGGTGTCCGCCACCGCCAACGTAGGGTTGTCCACCGGCATCACGACGGCGACGATGCCGGTGGGCCTGAAGGTCCTCTACATGGCGCAGATGTGGGCCGGGCGCCTCGAGTTCGTCGCGGCCATGGCGCTCGTCGCCAACGTGCTCATAGCCGTGCTGCCTCCGTACAGGAGGGCGCTGTGAGGATCCTGCTGACCGCTGCGTTGCTGTTCGCCGCGCTCTGCCGCCCCGCGGTCGCCTGGGCGGTGCCCGAGGTCATGTCGCCGGCCGAGGTCGTCGCCGACAGCCTGCTCCTGGACGGCCGGTCGCTCACCATCGAGGGCGAGGCTATCGGGGAGGCCCTCCGCTCCGACGGCGGGAGGGTGTGGGTCAACGTCCTCGGCGAGGGGACGGCCCTGGGCACGTGGACCACGGCCGAGTCCGCCGGGGGCATCAGCGTCTACGGCGTCTACGGCCGTGTCGGCGACAGGGTGCGGGTGACCGGCCGGTTCAACGCCGCTTGCCCGCGCCACGGCGGCGACATGGACCTCCACACCGACGTCTTCGAGGTCGTCCGACGGGGCGGTGACGTATACATCCCCGTGGCGTGGTGGAGGTTCGGCGTCGGGGCGGCCGGCATCGCGCTCGCCTCCATCCTGGCCTGGGTGTACCGGCGGCGCTCCGAGCGCGTCCCCGAGTAGGGGGCCCGGATCTCTTCGCACCGCACGCGCCTCCCGCCGTCTGGGAATCAACTAGCGTGCGAAGGCGGCGGACGGCCGGAGCGGGGGAGGGGGACATGATGGCGCAGGAGAGCGGCGGGGGCAGGCGGCGTCCGGCTCCCAACGTGTCGGGGCGGGAGAGGATCCTCTCCCTCGTGCTCGGGGGAGGCCTGACCACGTTCGCCCTGACGCGCCGGGGGTGGCCGGCCAGGCTGCTGGCGATCCCGGGGATGCTGCTCCTGGCGCGCGGACGCAGCGGGCGGTCGCTGCTCTACACCGCGCTGGACGTCTCGACGGCGCCGCGGGTCGTGGAGCCCGGCGAGGAGGAGCGGCCCGGAGCGGAAGCCGAGGAGGCGGTCCCGTCGCCTCCCGAGAGCGCACCCGCGGGCGTGGTGGCGCACTCGGAGCCGGGCGAGGAGGCGCCGCGCCCCGAGGTTCCCCGCACGCATAGGCACGCCGAGCCGGACACCGAGCTCGGCGAGCCGGACGTGAGGGTCACGCCGAAGCTGATGCAGGAGCTCTCCGGCTCGCCTCCGCCCCCGTAGCCGGTCCCGCCCCGGAAAGGCGAGAAGGGCGGTCGTCGGATGAGGATCGTTCTGTTCGAGGTCGAGCCGTGGGAGCGCGAGGTGTTCGAGCCGCTGCGGGACGCGGGGCACGACGTCGCGTTCGTCGCCGAGCCGCTCGGCGCCCGCAACGCGGGGCAGTTCGAGGACGCGGAGGTGCTCTCCACGTTCACGTTCTCCACCCTGGACCGCGGCGTCCTGGAGCGATTGCCCCGCCTGCGCCTGATCGCCACCCGCTCCACGGGGTACGACCACATCGCCCTGGACTACTGCGACGAGCGGGGTGTGCTCGTGTCCAACGTGCCGGCGTACGGGTGTGAGACCGTGGCGGAGCATGTCTTCGCGCTCCTGCTCGCGATCAGCCACCGCATCGTCGAGGCGGTGAACCGGACGCGCATGGGCGACTTCTCGCAGCGGGGGCTGCAGGGATTCGACCTCTACGGCAAGACGATGGGCGTGATCGGCACGGGGGACATCGGCCGCTGCACGGTCCGGATCGCCAAGGGCTTCGGCATGGAGGTGCTAGCCTTCGACGTCCGCCGGGACGAGCGGGCGGCCGAGGAGATGGGATTCACGTATGTGGGGCTGGACGAGCTCTACGCGCGCAGCGACGTGATCACGCTGCACGTGCCGGCCATCAAGGCCACCGAGAACATGATCTCGGAAGACGCGTTCGCCAAGATGAAGGACGGTGTGGTGCTCATCAACACCGCCCGGGGCTCGATCGTGGACACCGCGGCGCTCGTCCGGGCGATCGCCGAGAAGAAGGTGGCCGCCGCGGGGCTCGACGTGCTCGCCGAGGAGCCGACCATCCGCGAGGAGGCCGAACTGCTGCGCTCGGTGTACACGCGTGAGGCCGACGTGCACACGCTGCTGGCGAACCAGGTGCTCCTGCACCTGCCCAACGTGCTCGTCACGCCGCACAGCGGCTTCAACACGCGGGAGGCGGTGGAGCGCATCCTGTCCACCACGCGGAACAACATCGAGTCCTTCCTCGCCGGGCGTCCGCTGAACGTGGTGAACGAGCCCGCGGTCTCGGTGTGGGCGTCGCGCTGACCCGATACCTCCTCGGCGTCACAGGGAAGACACCCTTGTGGCCGCCGTAGGCGGCCTACCGTGAAGAGCGTGACGCGAGGGGGGATGCGCCGTGGCGCGCGTAGCGATCAACGGGCTCGGCCGTATCGGCAGGGCCGTGTTCAAGCTGGTCAGGGAGAACCCGGAGCTGGACCTGGTCGCCGTCAACGACCTCGTGCCGCCGGACAACCTCGCGTACCTGCTGCGCAACGACAGCGTCTACGGCCGGTACCCGTTCGAGGTGACGGGCACGTCGGAAGCGCTGCGGATCGACGGCGAGGAGTACCGGGTGTTGGCGGAGCCGGACCCGGCGCAGCTGCCGTGGGAGGACCTCGGGATCGACCTCGTCTTCGAATGCACCGGACGGTTCCCCACCCGCGAGGACCTCGAGAAGCACGTTGCAGCAGCCGGCGCGAGGTGCGTCATCCTGTCCCAGCCTCCCAAGGGCGAGGGCGTACCGGTGGCCGTGCACGGCGTCAACCGGCTGGAGGGCAAGCCCGCCATCCTGTCGACGGCGAGCTGCACGAGCAACGCGATCATCCCTATCGCCGAGATGATGGCTCGGCGCCTCGGCGTCGAGAAGGCCACGATGACGACGGTGCACGCCTACACCGCCGGACAGTCGATCGTGGACGCCCCCAAGCCCAAGGAGTACCGCCGAGGACGGGCCGGAGGGGTCAACCTCGTGCCGGCCTCGACCGGGGCGGCCAAGGCGACGTCGAAGGTGCTGCCCGAATACGAGGGACGTTTCGACGGTATGGCCGTGCGCGCGCCCGTGCCGGTGGGCTCGATCGCCGACCTGGTCTTCGTCACCTCGCGGGAGACCGATGCCGGCGAGGTCAACCGAGTGCTGGGGGAGGAGGCCGGCACGACGCGCTACGACGGGATCGTAGGGGTCTCGACCGACGAGATGGTCTCGAGCGACATCATCGGCGACCCGAGGGCCAGCGTCGTGGACGCGCTGTCCACCCAAGTGGTCGGCGGCGACCTGGTCAAGGTCATGTCCTGGTACGACAACGAATGGGGCTACGGCGCGCAGATGGTGCGCGAGGCGGCCCGGATGTCGCGCGAGGACCTCATACCCGAGCGCGGGTTGGAGCCGGCCGGCGCGGGTGCGTACCGGTAGCCGTTCCGCCGTCAGGATGCCTGGGCGAGCATCGAGCGCACCTCGGCGGCCACGAGCTCGGCGACGTCGGGGACGGCGGACGCCACGCGCGGCGAGAGCGTGTCCGGGGCGGGCCGTACGTCCCCGACCTGAACGCCGAAGACGACCACGCGCGGGTCGGCTCCGAGCAGCCGCGCGTTCGTGAGCGCGTAACCGAGGCCCATCCCGTGCATGTTGTGCGAGCGCGTCCGCGTGACGCCGGCCTCGTCGGGGTCGAAGCGAAAGACCGCGCCGGGGGGCGCACCCGCGTCGAGCGCGTCGACCACCACGACCGCGCTCGAGCCCCGCAGTATCGAGACGAGCGTCTGGTCGGCGTGCGCCTGCACGTGCAGCGCCGCTTCGCGGGGGAGGCGTGACCCGAGCAGGCGTGCCACGGCGGCGGCCACGCCGTCGTCGCACATGAGGGTGTTGCCCAGGCAGACGACGGCGACCGCGGCGGGAGGCCGGTCTCCGCCGGCCTCCCGATCGGTCCTCGGGGCCATACGCCTACTCCCCGGCGCCGCGCATCTCGCGGCCGGTGAACATCATCTTCAGCTCGTCGAGGTGCAGGGCGGACAGGTAGATATGGATCGCGGTCGTGATCAGGAACAGCCACATGATCAGGTAGTGCCACGTCCGCACGTACATCGAGCCGCCGAGCGCGTACGTGAGGGGCAGGAACCACTCCTGCGTGGGCGACCAGATCGCGAACCCGGTGACGGCCTGCGCCGCTATCAGCAGGAGCCAGAAGACGTAGGTGCCCTTCTGCAGGCTGTTGTACTTGTAGACCTGCGGCGCCGTGGGCTGCAGGAAGAGGTAGTACTTGACGGTGCCCCAGAAGGTGCCGCGGTTCTCCCTCTGGTAGCCGAAGTGCCTGTAGTCCCTGACCTTCTCGCGGCGGCCGAGCGGGGCCGAGCCGGGGCCGACGAAAGCCCACCAGACGCGCACCACCGCGGTGACGATGAGGACGAACATGAAGATGAAATGAGTCATCCTCATGGCCCCCATCCCGCCGGGGAAGAACGGCCGGGCGATGTAGAAGCCGGTGAAGGCCAGCACGAAGATGGAGAGCAGGTGCACGAAGTGCATCCAGCGCGCCGGCGCCGGATGCTCCTCTCGGGTCGCGAGCGGGTGCGCCATCTCGTCCACCCCCTACCGGACCCGGAACTCGAGGACCTTGTTGTGCTCCGGTTCAATCACGTGAACCGAGCACGCCATTCAAGGATCGAACGTGTGTATGGTGCGCAGTATCTCGAGCGGGCGCTCGGGGTCCTCCACCGGCACGCCGATGAGCGTCTGCTCCAGCGGGCCGCGGACGTCGTCATCGTCGCGCGGCGAGAGGTTCCAGTTCGTCGGGGGGACGGCGGCGTACGCGCCGATCCGCCCGCCCTCGATGCGCATGTAGTGCGCCAGCGCCCCTCTGGGGGCGGACCAGCCGGCCGCGCCCTCGCCTGAGTCCGGCACGTCCACGGCGTCGTATACCTGCATGTCGCCGTTGCCGTAGTTGTCGAGCAGCTCCTGGGCCCACTGGTAGGCGAAGTCGACGTTGACCTTCTCGCGCAGCACCCGCGCCGCGATACGGCCGAGGTTGCTCATGAGCACCTGAGGCTGCCCCTCGGCCCCGATGTCGGCCAGCGTCTGGTCGACCAGCGAGACCACCTGCTCCCGGCCGCTGCCGTAGGCGACGAGCATGTCGGCCAGCGGTCCGGCCTCCATCGGCAGGTTCCGCTCGCCGTAGCGCGCCGCCGTGCTCCAGTCGTACTTGCCGCTGGGCAGCGTCTCGCCTTCGATCGGCGGGAGCTCGGTGTACTGCGGGTCCTGGCTCGCGTCCAGCGGGTGCCTGCCCTGTCCCGCGTCGTCGGCGTACCAGGAATGCTTGGTGAACATCCGCACCTCGTTCAGGTCGGGCTGCTGCACGTCGGTGATCCGCCGGTCGAGTATCATCCCGCTGGGGAGGACCCGGTTGGCCGGCTCCTGGCTCGCGTCGTCGTACAGCCCCCACGACAGGTAATTGCCGACCCCCTGGCCCTGCTCGGCCAGCTCGATGTAGACGGGGGCCAGGGCCAGCACGTCCGGGACCATCACGTTGTCCACGAAATCCTTCACGCGCTCCATCGCGCCGATGTAGTACTGGATCTCCTCGATCTCCAGGCGCTCCTGCATGCCGCCGGGGATGAAGCTCATCACCATGGGGAAGCGGCCGCCGATCCGGGCCTGGGCGTCGTTGGATATCTGCTGGATCTCGATGGCCTGCAGGTAGTGCGAGACGAGCTCGAGGTTCTGGTCCGGCTCCAACAGGTACCCCGGGTGGTCCCACCAGTGGCCGGCGAACGGCCCGAGCTGTCCCGACTCGACCACCGCGCGGAGTTGCGACTGCAGGTTCTGCAGCGCCGGGGTGGTCGGGCTGGCGTTGAGGGCATCGGGCACGTTCACGTAGTCGAACGCGTTGAGCAGGTAGAACCACAGGATGTGGTCGTATCCGACGTGGGTCGCCTCGAACATGTTGCGTATGATGCGAGCGTTGTCGGGCACGCGCTCGATCCCCATCGCCCGCTCGGTCGCCACGACCGAGGTGTGCGCGTGCGGTGTCGGGCACACGCCGCAGATTCGCTGCGCGAACTGCCAGGCGTCGCGCGGGTCACGGTCCCTCATGATGATCTCGAAGCCGCGGAACTGGGTCGCGTGGTTCCACGCGTCCACGACCTGCCCGTCCTCAACCTGACACGTGACCCGCAAGTGGCCCTCGATGCGGGTGACGGGATCGATGACGACCTTCGGCATCAGAGCTCACCGCCTTCCCTGCGGCCGGGTTCCCCGGCTCGGGTGGTCCGCCTGCTCCGGATCGCGGTTCCTACGCCGTGGGCGGCGAGGCCGGCGGCCGTCGCGATGCCCAACCCTATGCCGATCTGCTCGGCGGTCACGCCGTAGAGCCCAGGCAAGTCACCACCCCTGACCTGGTCGTAGAAGGGTGTCAGCTCGTCCCAGAAGTCGGGCTCGGCGCACCCCTGGCAGGGCGCGTTGTTCACGCACCAGCTGACGTTGCCGTTCCAGAGGTTCCTGCCGCACGGCGCGTAGGTCACCGGGCCCTTGCAGCCGACCTTGTAGAGGCACCAGTCCCTGTCGCCGGTGCTCTCGTCGCCGAACCGCTCCACGAAGCGGCCGGCCTCGAAGTGTCCACGGCGGAAGCAGGTGTCGTGGATCGTCTGACCGTACAGGAAGACGGGCCGGCCGACCGCGTCGAGCTCGGGCAGCTCGCCGTTGACGAGCGCATAGGTCAGCGTGGCGATCAGGTCGTCCCCGTGCCCGGGGCAGCGCGGCAGGTTGACCACGACCGGGTCGGCCACGCCGCCGTCCTCGCGCAGGTAGGCGGCGATGCCCTTGGCGCCGGTGGGGTTCGGCCGCGCCGCCTGTATGTTGCCGTAGGCGGCGCAGCTGCCCATGGCGATCGTCGCGTTGGCCTTCGGGTAGAGTTCGTCGACGACCTCCATGCTGGTCCTGCCGGCGACCGTCATCGCCCCGGGGATCCCGGTGGCGACGCTGCCTTCCACCACCCAGTAGAAGTCCTCGCCCTCGGTCACCTGGCGCAGGACCTCCTCGGCAGCACTGCCTGCGGCGGCCATGACGTTGTCCTGGTAGTCGAGCGATATCTGCTGGAGGATCAGGTTCTGCACGGTGGGTTCGCGGGCCTGGAGCAGCTGGATCGCGCATCCCGTGCACACTTGGAACGACGACCAGACCACCGACGGCCGCCTGGCCGCCGCCTCGAGGGCGGAGGCGACGCGCGCCATCCCCGCCTCTCCCAGGCCCATAACACCGGCGAGCCACGTGCAGTACTTGAGGAAGTCCCTCCGCGTAACGCCGCGGAAGGCCGACATCTCCTCGGACATGGGCACCTCCCCCTCCGAACGGCGGCGAGCCATGGCGCTGCCCCCGCGCTTTCCTGGGGGGGCGCCTCGTAGTCATTCTTTACCAATCCGGAGCTGTTGGAAACAGGAAGCTTCATCGCCCTGGGCTTGGGCTCCGCAGGTCAACGGCCACATCCGCGCTCGTCGCTACCGCGCTTCCAGCCTGAGGACGGTTCCGGCGAGGTCCACCGCGTAGACCTCTCCCTCTTCGTCGGTGCCGAACGAGGCGATCCGCCGGTCGGTCCGGGCGAGCTCGCTGTTCTCGGGGGCGGTGAGAGCGTTGCGCAGGCCCCAGAGGCGTCCGCTGACGAAGTCGGCGTAGAAGTAGATCGCGCGCGACTGGGGCTGGCGGTGGCCTCGGTAGACGACGCCCCCGGTGATCGACCGCCCCAGGTCGTGACCGTACTCGACGACGGGCATGATGAAGCGGTCGGGGTCGTCGGGGGCCTCCCCGCCCGGAGGGAAGGGGTGCGTGCCCTCCAGCAGGTTCCAGCCGTAGTTCGCGCCCGGCGGACCGAGCCCGCGCACCACGTTCACCTCCTCCCACGCGTCCTGTCCGACGTCGGCGACGTACAGGTCGCCGGTCTCGGCGTCGATCGAGAAACGCCACGGGTTGCGCAGGCCGTACGCCCATATCTCCGGCCGGAAGCGCTCGTGGCGGGCGTAGGGGTTGTCGCCCGGGATCTCGTACGCGGCGCCGGCGGGCCCGGGGATGCTGCGGGTCGCGCGCCTGGCGCGCGCCCCCGCGGTCCGCTCGCCGACGTCGATGCGGAGGATCTTGCCGAGCAGGCTCGTGCGGTCCTGCGCGTTGCCCTGCGGGTCTCCGGCGGAACCGCCGTCGCCCGTGCCGATGAGCAGGTACCCGTCCCGGTCGAACAGGAGCATCCCGCCGTTGTGGTTGGGGAAGGGCTGGGCCATCCTCAGGACCACCTCTGCCGAGTCGGGTCGCGCGCCGCCGCCGTCCGGCGCGCGGTAGCGTGCGACGATCGTGTCGCCGTCGGGATCGGTGTAGTTCACGTAGAACGCGTCGGTCCGCCGGCCGAAGTCCAGCGGGAACGCGACGCACAGCAGCCCCTGCTCGGAACCGCCGCTCACCCTGTCAGAGATGTCGAGGAACGGCTCGTCGAGCACCTCGTCGTCGTCGATCACCCGGATGCGGCCGGTCTTCTCGACGACGAACAGCCGTCCGGTCCCGTCCCGCGCGCTGGTGAGGTACAGCGGCTGGTCGAAGCCCTCCCACGCCGGCTCGAGCGCCACCTCGGGCCACGGGCCGCCGACGGGCGGCTCCGCCCCCGGTGTGGCCTCGGCTCCCGGTGTCGTCTCCTCCGTATCGTCCGGGGGGTGCACCGTGGGTTCGCCGTCGCCGCGACCGCAGCCGGACAGGCCGAGCACGGCGGCAAGCAGGACGAGGACCGGCAGGCGGAGGCGGCGCATGCGGGTCCGAGCGCCCACCGTCACTCCTCGGAGAGGAGGTCGACCATGGCGGACAGCGCGGCCGCGGCGAACGGGGGCGCCTCGGAGGCGAGCAGCCGGAAGCCGGAGAGGACCTCCTCGGCGAAGGCGCGGTACTCCGGGCGGCCCGTCGCGGCCGCCAGCTCGAGCGCGTTGCGCGCGAGCACGGAAGCCGCCGAGGGGGACGGCGAGTCCCGGTCGTCGAGCGGTCGTGCCGGCAGCTCCGTGTCATCGGGCGTCGCGTAGACCGCCCCGTCCTCGCGGAACCGCTCGTCCGCGGCGGCCTGCAGCCGCTCCGCCTCCTCCAGGTAGCCGCCGCCGGGCTCCGCCGCGTGCGCGGCGAGGCAGGCCGCCGCCAGGTGCGCGTAGTCCTCGGCGAGGCGCACATGCCCCACCGCCGGGTCGTCGAGCACGTGCACCAGCTCCGGTGCGCCGCCGCGTCGGCCCTCCGTCACGTCCGCCCGCTCGAGCAGCATGCGCACGAGCCCGAGGCCGCGGGCCCTTATCTCCCCGTCGTGAAGGGCGGCACCCGCGCGCAGTGACCCGCGGGCGGCCATGGCGTTCCAGGACACCACGACCTTCTCGTCGCGCTCGGGCTGCGGGCGCTCGCTGCGCGCCTCGTAGACGTGCGCGAGCACGGCGTCGACGTCCGTGGCATCGG
>JACUUM010000057.1 GCA_014859305.1 Coriobacteriia bacterium | reverse complement strand
TCCCGGGTCTTACCCCGACTCGCCGAGGACCCCCCGCGCCGCGCCTGCCGACGCGCCGCTCCCGGGCTACAGGCCGAGCTCGCCGGCGCGCGCCCGCATGGCGGCAAGCGCGATGCCGAGGAACTCCTCGCGCGAGAGCCCGAGCTCCTCCGCGGTCGCCATCTGATCCCGGTTCGCGCCGCGGGCGAAGGCCTTCTCCTTCCAGCGCTTCTTCAGGCTGGAGACCTCCACGCCGGCCAGCGACTTGTCCGGGCGCACGAGGGCGGCCGCCACGACGAAGCCGGTGGCGGGGTCGGCGGCGTACAGCGCCTTGTCCATCAGCGAGGCGCGCGGAGCCTTGTCGGCGTGGGCGAGGATCGCATTCACGACCTCGGGCTCGACGCGGCCCTCCAGCTCCTCGGCGGTGATCAGGCCGTGGCGGTCGAAGTCCTCGGCGGTCTCGACGTAGTCGAGGTCGTGCAGCAATCCGGCCAGCCCCCACAGGCGCTTCTCCTCGGCACCCACGCCCAGGGCCTCGGCCAGGCCCTCCATGATCGCCTCTGCGGCGAGGCAGTGGTTGACCAGGTTGCGCTGCGGGATGCGCTCCTTCACGAGCGCGAGAGCTTCCTGCCGGTCCACAACAGACCCCTCCTCGTCGGTCGTCGCGGGATCGCCCGCGCCCCTAACCTTGCGCGGCCGCCCGCGACCTCGCCGACTCGATCCGGTCGGCGAGCCACTCGGCCCACGCTTCCACTCCGTCGCCCTTCGTCGCCGAGATGGCGAAGACCGGCGCCGCGGGGTTCAGCGAGCGCACGACCGAGCGGAACTCCTCCTCGTCGAAGTCGAACACCCCCATCGTGTCGTACTTGTTCAGCACGACGGCCTCCGAGATCTGGAATATGTTCGGGTACTTGTAGGGCTTGTCGTGACCCTCCGGCACCGACAGGATCATCACCTTGGCGTCCTCGCCGAGGTCGAACTCCGTGGGGCACACGAGGTTGCCGACGTTCTCCACGATGATGAGGTCGAGCTCGTCCAGCGGCAGCGCCTCGGCCGCCCGGCGGATCATCTCGCTCTCGAGGTGGCACGCGCCGCCGGTGTTTATCTGGACCGCCGGTATCCCGTGCGCCTTGACCTTCTCGGAGTCGACCTTGCTCGCGATGTCCCCCTCGATGACCGCGATGCGGTACCGGTCGCGCAGAGCGGCGACGGTCGCCAGGATCGTGGAGGTCTTGCCGGCGCCAGGCGAAGCCATCAGGTCGAGCACGAAGACGCCGGCGCGCGCGAAGGCCTCGCGGTTCTCGGCGGCGAGCCGTTCGTTGCGGTCCAGTATCGGCTTGCCGATGTCCACGCGCTCCATGCTCACTCCTCCCCCGCCGCCACCGCCCCGGCGGCCGGCCCGGGATCCTCGAGCGCGTCGGCGAGCCCCTCGGGAGTCTCGATGTCGATGCTCGTGATCAGCAGCTCACGCCCCGCGACAGGCTCGTTGAAGGGGTTGCCGCACTCGGGGCACAGCGCGTCGAAGCGTCCGTGATCGAACTCGGTACCGCACCGGCCGCACCTCGACCGCGCGCCGACGTGCTCCACCGCGAGCTTCGCGCCCTCGGCCAGGGTGCCGGGCGTCAGGGACTCGAAGGCGAACTGCAGCGCGAACTCGACGATCTCGGTGAGCTCACCCACCCGGATCCTGATCTCCGCGATCCGCGTCGCGCCCCGCTCCTCGGCGGCCTCGAAGGCGGCCTCGAGTATCCCCCGCGTGATCCCCATCTCGTGCACGGCGGGTCTAGACCTCGTCCTCGGCCGCCCGCTGCGCGGCGATGCGCTTGACGAGCAGGAGTCGGGCGAGCCCGAGCGAGACCTCGTACAGCCCGAGCAACGCCACGAAGAGCAGGCCCATCGTCACCGGCGACCAGTCCGGCGTCGCGATCGAGGCCACGACCATCAGGATCACGTACGCGGTCCGCCAGTTCTTCCGCATCTTGCGGTACGGCACGATGTTGAAGGCCACCAGGTAGAAGATGACGATCGGTATCTCGAAGGCCAGGCCGAACCCCAGCATCAGCAACGTCACGCCGGAGAGGTACTTCGCCGCGTCGGGCAGGATCGTGACCGGCCCGCCCACCTGTCCGACCATCCACTCGATGGCCGTGCCGAGGATCACCTGGTAGCAGAAGACGTTGCCGGCCAGGAAGAGCACGACCGCCGCGAAGAACGTCGGGATGAAGTAGCGCTGTTCCTTCGGTTTGAGCGCCGGCAGGAAGAACGCCAGGATCTGCCAGATGATCACCGGGCTCGTGATGACGAGGGCCGCGTAGAGCGCGACCTTGAACCGGAACGTGAACGGGTCGAACGGGCCGGGCAGGACGAGCTGCCCGTCCACGATGCCGCCCCCGATGTAGGGCAGCACCGGCTTGAGCAGGAACCCGAGCATCTCCCAGGCCCAGATGTAGAGCACCGAGGACGCGACGGTCACGGCGACGGCGATGATGACGATGCGCCGTCTCAGCTCGGCGAGGTGCTCGAAGAACGGGAGGCGCTTGGGTGCGACTGGCATGAGCGGCGGGAGCGGGCCGGTCGCCTACTCCTCTTCCTCCTCCTCCTCCTCGTCGTCCGTCGCCGCGGCGCTCGCGGCTGAGGACTTGGGCGCCTCGGCGGCCGTGAAGTCGCCGTCCATCGGCAGGCCGCTCTTGTATATCTCGGCGCGGATCTGCTGCTCCATGCTGGACTGCATCCGCTTGAACTCCGCCATGAAGCGCCCGATCGTCCGGCCCATCTGCGGCAGCTTGTCCGGCCCGAAGATGAGCAGCGCGAACGCCAGGATGATCATGAGTTCGAAGCCGCTGATTCCGAACATGAGGGACCACCTTCTGCGGCCGGTCGCCTGCCGGGGCGCCCGGGGGCGCCGCGTATCGCAGTCTACGGATGACCTCGGCCACAGGCAAGCAAGAAGCCGGCCGCTTCGGCCGGCTCCCGCCGGTTCGTCTCCGGTATCCGGTCGCGTGGGACACCCGGGCGCCGCGCCCTCAGAACTGCTTCGCGTCGTCCTGGGAGGCGAATATCGGGAAGACCTTGTCCAGACCGGTGATGCGGAAGATCTTCAGGATGTTCTCCTTCGTGCACACCAGCCGGATCACGCCGGACCGCTCCTTGACGCGACGAAGGCCGCTGACCAGCACCCCCAGGCCGGAACTGTCGATGAAGCCGACCTTCTCCATGTCCACCAGGATGTTGACGCACCCGTCCTCGACGGCATCCACGATCCGCTGCTTCAGTGCCGGAGCGGTGTACACGTCGACCTCTCCGTCGAGGGACATGACGCACATGTCGCCTTCGCGCTCCACCTTGATGTCGAGTTCCATGTCTCCGACCCTCATTTCCTCCCGAAAGACGTTCGTAGATTGTAATATCCCCATAGGGGGGCGACAAACCCATCGGCCGACGAGCGGCCGCTCCGCCGGAAGCTGGAGCGGGGTTTTGGGGTACGAACGAAATGTCGCCGTGTGCCGCGTTAGGGGGGTCAATGTCGCTTACAATCGACCTTGAGCAGAGCGAGCCCTACTGGGTGCTGACGCTCACGGGGGACCTGGACTACGGCGAGTGCGCGGCCTTCAGGATGAACATCGACAGGATCCTGAAGTCGTCGCCGCCCGCCACGATCGTGGACCTCTCTCGCCTCGACTACCTCGACAGCTCCGGACTGGGATTGCTGTTGAGCCTATCCAAGGAGTACGGCGCGCAAGGCGGGCGCCTCGTGCTGGTCACCAACGAGACGGTGGACAACATACTGTCGCTCACGCGCCTGAACGGCATATTCTCGACGGCTTCGACGCTGGAAGAGGCCAAGACGGCCGTCGGGGAGGGTGTCGGCTCCTAGGAGCCGACCACTGCCTGCCCCGGACGCCTCTCATGTACCCGCGCCGCCCGGCGGCGCGCCCGCGCGACAGGTCGCTACCGGGTGCCGGTCGCCGGCCGGCTCGCCCCGAGCTCGCTCAGCCACTGACCGGCTCGCTGCGGGTCCCCCGACTTCCCGTTCGGGTCGAGCTCGAGGTACTTCTGCAGCGCCGAGACGGCGTCGGCGGTGCGTCCCACCTCCCGGTAGAAGATACCGGCGTTGAAACGGGCGGCCGCGAAGTCCGGCTGCTCCTCCACGACCTTCTCGACGGTCTGGATCGCGTCGGCGACGCGCCTGGCATAGAAGTACGAGATCGCCAGGTCGGTCCCCACAGCGGGATCACCGGGCCTCTCCGCGAGCGCACGCTCGTAGTAGTGCGTGGCCGCCAGCCAGATCGGCCGGTCGGCGCCGCCGGAGGCGAGCTGCTGGTCGCGCTGGACCTCCAGAGCCCAGTCGAAGTAGAGGTTGCCCTGGTCCACCAGCACCGTGTAGCTGGTGGCCTCGCTCGCCAGCCTCGCCTCGTTGGCGTCGGCCTGGGGAGCGAACTGCCCTGCGATCCGCGCGTACGCGTCGCCGCCGGCGGCTGTCGAGCCCCCGCCGGTCCGAAGACCGAGCGCAGCGATGGCCGGCCCGGCGGCGAAGGCCAGAGCGACCAGCACGATGACCGCCTTCACCCACGGCGCGGTGCGTTTCTTGTCGATCGCCATGCTGTCCTCCTCGGACGTGACGGGACCCGGGCGCGAGAGCGCGTGCCCGGGCCCTCGCGGTGTCGCGTCTAGTCCCCGGCCGGCGCCTCGTCCGATCCGCCCTCGTCCGGCGTCTCGGTCGGGGCGGCGGAGCCGGGCACCTCGCCGATCGGCGGATGGTCCTCGGGCAGCTGGCCGCCCTCGAGCTGCTCGGGCGTCAGCTCCGGCGCCGGGATCGAGGGCAGCTGCGTCGGCGCCGGCACGGCGGCCGGGCGCCCGACGGCGAGCCCTATGACGACGCCGACCAGCAGCGTGCAAAGCGCGAGCAGACCCGCGACGGGCAGCGTCACGCTCTGAGAGGCGAGCGAGGGCGAGGCGGCGGGTACGGCTGCGCGGGACGCGGGCTTGGAGGGAGCCCTTGCGGGCGCCTTCTCCGGCTCGGCCGGCTTCTCTTCCTCGTCGAAGAAGAAGTCATCCTGGTCGGTCACGTATTCCTCCTACGAGTTCATCCGGCCGCCCGGCGAGCGGTCGATCGGACCGATGGTCGAACGCCCGATTATAGCACGCACCCTGGGGCGGAACCGCTCGAGGCCGCACACGTCGGCGGCGAGTCTGCGTCCCAGCATGAACGTGCCCGCGGCGCTCGCCACGGCGGTCAGGGCCCCGGTGGCGTCCGGGTCCCATCCCGCCGCCCTGCCGAGCAAGAACCCGGCCACGTAGCCGAGGATCAGGCCTACCACCGGTAGGGCGTAGGAGATGGCGGACGCGTAGAGCCGCGCACCTCCGGGCAGCTCCACTTCCACCGAGTCGCCCACGCGCACGCCGAACGGGTCGGCGACATCGTGCATGAACATGCCGCCGTCTCCCGCCGTCGCGCAGTGCCCGCAGCTCGCGCAGCTGCTGCCCGAGGGCGTGACGCGAACCTGGATGCCCGCTTCGCCGACCTCCGTGACGACCCCGTTCTCTACGATCCCGCTCATGCTCACCGCTCCTCGCGCCGCTCTGCCGGCCTCCGTGGAGGTCCGGAGCACGCTCCGTGCCGGTTCAGCCGCGCAACTTCATGCGGATGGGCTCTGCGCGGCGCAGGATCTCCTCGGCGTCCATGGTCGCCCACCGCTCGCCCTCGTAGCGCACCTCGCCGTCGACCATCGTCATCAGCACGTTCTCCTGGTTGGAGGTGTGGACCAGGGCGCCGTAGGGGTCTCGGGTGGGCACCTGGTGGCTGCTGGAGAGCTCCACGGCGACCACGTCCGCGCGCTTGCCGGGCTCCAGGGTGCCGACGAGGTCGTCGATGCCCAGCGCCTTCGCGCCCTCTATCGTGGCCATCCTCACGAACCGCTCGGCCTCGAAGAACGAGTCGTGCGGGCGCGTCGCGCGCTGGAGCAGCAAGCCGATGCGCATCTCGTCGAAGACGTCCATCGTGTTGTTGGATGCGGGCGAGTCGGTGCCGATGCCGACGATGAGGCCCCGGTCGAGCATCCGCCGCAGGGGCGCGATCCCCATGGCGAGCTTGGCGTTGCAGCGCGGGCAGTGGGCGACTCTGACGTCGCGGCCCGCCAGCACCTCGATGTCGGCGTCGTCCACCTGCACGCAGTGAACGGCCAGGATGCCGGGCACGTCGAAGAAGCCCCACTGGAGCAGGTACTTCACGGGGCTCACCCCGGTGGGGAACCAGGCGACGTCGGGCCGGTCGAAGCGGTCCGAGTAGTCCACGGCGAGCCGTGAGCTGCCGTACTTCACGAAGTCGTACTCGTCGCGCGAGCCGGCAAGGTGCGTCGAGACGCGCAACCCCCGCTCGGCGGCGAGCGCGGCCGTCCGCCGGTAGAGCTCCGGATGGCAGCTGTACGGCGCGTGAGGGGCGATCCCGATGGCGGCGAGCGGGCCGGCCTCCTCGCCCCAGGCGGCCATCATCTCCTCGGCACCGGCGAGCACCTCGGGGATGAGCGACTTCTTCATCGTGGAGACCTCGCAGTACACCACCGCCCGGAGGCCGCTCTCCGCAACCGCACGCGCCGAGGCGCCCGTCTCGGTGATGTCGGCGATGGTCGTGATGCCCGACTGGAGCGCCTCCAAGGCGCCCAGACGTGCGGACTGGTCCCAGTCCGCGGGCTCGAGCAGCTGCTCCTTGTCCAGCAGGCTGAGCTTCCACCCGCTGTAGGGCAGGTCGTTGACGAGCCCGCGCATCACCGCGAACTCGAGGTGGGTATGCAGGTCGACGAACCCGGGCAGCAGCACGGCCAGCCCGTAGTCGCGCACTTCCTCGCCGGGGTGCGCCGCGGTCAGCTGCGCGCGCTCTCCCGCCTCGACGATCGAGCCGTCGCGCACGAGCACGGCACCGTTCTCGATGTGCGGCGAGCTGATCGGAAGGACGTAGCGCGCTGTGAGGAGCATGGCGACCTCCGGGCCTCTGAGCGTGGAGTCATGGTACATCAGCGGCGGGTCCAGGCGCCCGTCCGCGGAGCCCCCCGCTACTTCGTCGCCACGTGCAGCGCCACGATGCCGCCGGTGAGATTCGCCCACTCGACGTCGCGGAAGCCCGCGGACCGCAGCTCGGCGGCCAGGGCCTCCTGATAGGGGAAGGCCCTGATCGACTCGTTGAGGTAGACGAAGGAGCCGCGGTCGCCCGCGAGCACCGCGCCGACCAGCGGCACCACCCTCCCGAGGTAGAAGTGGTACAACGCCCGGAACGGGCGGCGGGGAGGCCGGGAGAACTCGAGCACGACGTAGCGCCCCCCGGGGCGCAGCACGCGGCGCACCTCGCGGAAGTTCGCGGCCCGGTCGGGAAGGTTGCGGATGCCGAAGGCCACGGTGGCCACGTCGAAGGAGTCGTCCTCGAACGGGAGGTTCTGGGCGTCCGCCAGCGAGAAGCCCAGCTTGGCCGAGCCGCGATACGCCTCGGCCTTTCGCCGCGCGACCGCCAGCATCTCCTCGACGAAATCGGTCGCGACGACCTCCGCCGCGCGCGATCGCCTGGCGACCGCGAGCGCGACGTCGCCCGTGCCCGCGCACAGGTCCAGCACCCGGTCGCCGGGGGAGATGCGCGCGACGCGCACCAGCTTGCGGCGCCACCTGCGGTCGAGCCCGAAGCTGGAGACGATGTTGAACAGGTCGTACCGGCGCGCCAGCCCGGAGAAGATGCCGTGCACGCGCTCGGCGGTCGGCTGCCCGGCGGCGGGCCGGCCCTCACCGGAGCCGCGCGGCATGCGCCCTCCTGACTACTTGAGCCGTGCCCGTGCGGCGGCGGGACCCGGGGCGGGTCGCCGCAGCCCGAGCATCGTAGCGAATGTCTCCCGCGCCCACAACAGAGCCGCGTTCCACACGTGCCGGTAGTTGGCGCGGGCGGGCCAGTTGAGCTCGGTCTTCTCGCACACCGTCGACTCGTTCAGCGAGTCGACCTCCCGTTTGAGCTCCCCCAGCAGTGCCGGTCGCTCGGGCGCCGGCCGGCGCATGATCGCGTCGATCGAGCGCATCGCCTCGCGCGCCCGGCCGATCCGCTCCTCCGTCGCCGAGGCCACTCGGCCGTCCAGCGCCCCGACGAGCGCCTTCACCCTGTTGATGCCGACCGCGGCCTCGTACGTGGCGTCCACCATCTCGTCCTTGGTCATCGAGGCGCTCTCGTAGTTCATGATGTGCTTCCACGACGGCTCGACGAGGAGCCGCCGGTGCTCCTCCAGCGTGGAGGCGAGCCGCGTGAAGCCGTACGCTCCCGGGTCGTCGAAGGCCCTCGACCCCGGGTCCAGGAAGGGCGCCATCGGCGAGATGAACGGCAGGAGCCGGGAGTCGCCTCCGAGCTTCTCGTACAGCGACTCGATGTAGCGCGGTGTCTCGAGCACGGAGGCCGCGGTCTGTGACGGGATGCCCGTCATGAAGTAGAGGTCGAAGCGCTTGCAGCCGTGCCGCAACGCCGCGGCGATGGACTCCTCGACCTGGGCCGTCGTGTAGTGCTGCTTGCCGAAGGCGGCGCGCACGCCGTCGTCGTGGCTCTCCACCGAGATCTCGACCGAGTAGTCGTCCAGGTGCTCGTCCAGGAACGCGTAGAACTCCTCGGCGGGCGGCTTGAAGAACTCGAACCCGATCGGGTTACGCAGCTTGATGCGCGCCAGTCCGCGCACGAACTCCGCGACGTAGGGACGGCCGGCCTGCAGGAAGTCGTTGAGCACGAAGATCGGGCCCGGGATGTAGCGCTGGATGTGCCGGATGTCGCGGACCAGCAGCTCCGGGTCCCGGAAAGCGACCTTGCGCCTCCCGAAGTGCTCCCGGAACGAGTACGCCGAGCCCCCGCACGTCACGCAGTCGTGCGTGCAGCCCCGGCACGTGAGTGAGGCGCAGACCGGATAGGACAGCCAGTCGCGGAAGGGCACGAAGCCCATCATGTCCCGATACCGGATCACCGCTCGCATGTTGAACGAGTAGTCCAGGGAGACGTCGTTCATGTCCTCGGGCACCCAGGAAAGCTCGTTGACGACGACCGCGCCGGAGGGGTCGCGGTAGGTGAGGTTCGGGATGTCGCGGACGTCCCCCCGGCGCTTGATCGCGAACATCAGGCGGGTCATGGGGTCCTCGGTGGAGTCGCCGCGCATGACGTAGTCGACGCACGGGTAGGTGGCCAGCTCCTCGTGGAAGTAGCTCGCCGAGAGCCCCCCGAAGACCACCGGGGTGTCGGGGTGGTGCTTCTTGACGAGCTTGGCGACCTCGATGGAGCCGTGCGCGTGCGGCAGCCAGTGCAGGTCGATGCCGAAGGCGAGCGGGTCCATCTCGCGGATGAGCGCCTCGACGTCCAGGTCGGGCTTCTTGAGCATCAGCACGGCCAGGTTCACGATGCGTACCCGCAGGCCGTGGCGCTCGAGGTACTCCGCCATCGTGGTGAAGCCCAGCGGGTACATCTCGAAGATCGGCGTGGAGGGCACCATGTCCGACACGGGACCGAACATGATGGAGCTCTCGCGGAAGTCGTAGACGCTGGGAGCGTGCAGCAGAACGAGGTCGATCCTCGGCATGACCGGTGAGGCCTCCAAATCCCGGGCCGCCCGTCCGCCTCTTTCGCGAGCACCGGCATGCTGAAGCGGAACGGCCTGGCTGAACACACATCTTACCCGACGAGGACGCCGGGCGCTGCCCGGGCATGCGCTCGTCGGCGCCGGAGCGCGGGTCCGGCGGTTACAACGCTCCGCGCGTCACCCCGCCGACGGGGACCTTGCACCGGCACGCGAGCGACTTGATGTCGCAGGGCATCCGCAGCTGGGTGATAGCCATCCCGTCGGGGCGCTCGACCTTGATCACGGGCGTCAGCAGCAGCGCGCCGCCCACGCCCGCCTCGTGCAGCAGGTCGACGCTGATCTGGACCCAACCCGGTGAGCACGCCACGAGAGCGACGTCGGTCAGGCTGCCCGGCTCGACCTTGGCGAGGTCGGTCAGGTGGTGGATCTCGATGCCGTCGACCACCTCTCCGGCATCCTCGGGCCGCTCGGAGAAGTACGCCACCGGGCGCACGCCGTAGCTGCGGGCCGGGAAGACCACGTTCAGCGCGCTCAGCATGTCCGCCGTGCCGACCTTCACGATCGGGTACTCCTCGTCCAGCCCGAGGAACTCGGCGAACCGGTCGAACAGCTCGTGGGGGGAGTACCCGGCGCCCGGGCGGCCGATGTCCCCGACGAAGGAGATGTCCCGCCGGACGGTCTCCTCCTTGATCCCGAGCTCGCCGGCGAGCTGGCGCGACGTGATCCGCTCGGGCGCGCCCGCGCGCAGCAGCTCCCCGAGGAAGCAGTGGTACAGGGACAGCCTGTAGACCGTCGCGTCGGGAACCGTGGGACCATCGTGCAAGGCGTGTCTCCCTACAACGCGGAGGAACCTCTCGGCGGATGGGCTCCGTGAGGCTGTTACCCGGAGGAGCCCGACGACGGTCGGCCCGCTCTCGACCCGGCGCCGCCCTCCTGTCACTTGTGTTCGACGCCGAGCGCCGTTCACCTGTCGGCGGCGCCGCTCGGCCGAAGCGGCGATGCTTCAGGGCTGCGTCGCGCCGCTGGAGGAGTGACAGCTGGAACTGCAGGTCACCGGCGCGTCCGTCTCGTCCGCGGGGGCGACCGGTTCGTGGCCATACGTCGTGTCCGCGCTCGTCTGGGCAGGACCGGCGTTCGCGCCGACCTCCTGGGCGCCCTCGGACACGCGGCTCGCCGGGTCGTGAGGACCGCCGTGGCACGCCGAACACGCTCCGGTGTCGGCCGAGCCGTGACCCGGGATGTCGGAGAGGCGCAGCGCGCCGCCGCCGGTGCCGTCGCGCCGCAGCCCCTCGACGGTCTGCGCGCCCACGGCCACGTACCGCCCGTCGTCGCTGTCCCAGACCTCTCCGTCCGTGCTCGTATGGCAGCTCAGGCACACCGCCCGGTACCCCTCCGGAGTGGAGGGGTCGAGCCCGCCACCGAGCTCGTCGGAGAGCAGTCCCGCGTTGCCGCGCGACGAGCCGTGCGGGTTGTGGCAGTCGTAGCAGGGCATAGGCGCGCCGGCGGGAAGCGTGCCGCCGGCGGTGCGGATCCGATGGCCGCCGCCGCCCGCGTAAGCGGCGCGCACGTCCGCTGCGGCCCCGGTGACCGCCTCCGGCGCCCCGTCGCCGTGGCAGCGGAAGCACGCCTCGGCGAACGCGCCGGTCCTCCCATCCTCGGCCGCCGTGGCCGCCGTGCTCGGGCGCAGGGCGCCGCGAAGCCCGTCGTAGGGCGCCGAGGACCGGTGCGGTTCGTGACACGCGAGGCAGCCGCCCGCCTCGTCCGCGGTGCCCTCGCCCGACGGGATGCGCGCGTGCGCGTTGCGGGAGGGATCGGCGTAGGTGGCCGGACCGGGGAACGTGCCCGCGACCGGATAGCCGTTCCCCGCGCGCAGCGGGGCCGAGGTCGCCGGGTAGCCCTCGCCGAACCAGCTCGCGTCCGCGTCGTGGCATGCCAGGCACCACTCGTTGCCGGCGCGCCCCGCCGACTTCCCGTTGACGACCGAGGCGGGCAGCTTCGGATGCTCCGAGGCGTCCTTGTGGGGGGAGTGGCAGCTCGAGCAGGTCCGCGTGAGCGCCCCCGCCAGGCCGGAGACGCCCATCCTGTGGCCACTGCCGGCCGCCGTCGCGAACCCCCCGGGACCGGACCTCACGTCGGCCGACGCTCCTCCCTGCCCGTCATGGCAGGACAAGCACAGCGTCACCTCGGTCTCGGCGCCCGCACCCGTTCGCCGCAGGACGCTCCGCTCCGAGCCGGCCGCATGCGACGCGTGGCAGGTCCCGCACAGCGGCGAGCCGGCGACGGACCCGCCATGAGGGGAGCGGGTCCACGCGGAGCGGACAGGGCCGGCCGGCGCGGAACGGGCCGACTCCTCGCCCTCGGCGTCCATCGCGCTCACCGCGTAGTGATAGCTCTGGCCCGGGATGCCGTCCTCGTCCTCCATGGAGGTATCCTGCGTCGTACCGAGAGGCATCCACGGACCCGCC
>JACUUM010000056.1 GCA_014859305.1 Coriobacteriia bacterium | reverse complement strand
GGCGGATCCCAGGCGGATCCCAGGCGGATCCCAGGCGGATCCCAGGCGGATCCCAGGCGGATACCGTGCGTTCCCATCTCTACCCGGCGCTGCCTTCCGCGTGCTAACGTCGGCTGTAGCGGGCCGAAGCCGTCGGCCCTGGGGACGGGGGGAGCCGATGGGAAACAGGAAGACGGTCTCGATCGCGGTCGCCGTGCTCCTGGCGCTGGCGACGGTCGCGCCCGCGGCGGCGTCGCCGGGGGCGCAGACGACGTCGCGCCGCACGCTCAGCCTGGAGCAGGCGAAGAAGATGGCGTCGGGCCCGCGCTCGGCGCTCTTCGACGACGACGACTGGGCCACCGAGTTCATCTCCGGCACCGTCACGCCCGACGGCGGCCTTTGGCAGGACGCCTGGGTCGCCGCGATCGCGATCCACGACGACGGCGGCGGATGGGAAGCGGCCGGGACAGGCGAGGTAGCCTCGGACGGCACCTACAGGATCGGGCTCTGGGCGGGGCCGGGCACCTACCGCGTGGCATTCTTCGACATGGGCAACGTGTACGAGGACGTGTACTACAAGGACGCTCTCACGCCCGAGGCCGGCACGGACGTCGCGGTGGCCGCGGGCCAGACGGTCACGGGCATCGACCAGACGCTGACCCCGTTGCCGGAGACGATGATCGCGGGCAACGTCTACTTCGAAGGCGCCCCGCCTCCGCCTCCGGGCTCCGTGGAGGTCGTCGGGATGCAGTACCTCTACGACGCGGAGGAAGGGGCGTGGGACTGGTGGTGGGTCAGCTTCAACACCGTCAAGGCCGACGGTAGCTACCGGCTCCACCTGCGCAGCCCCGGCACCTACCGCGTAGGCTTCTGGGACTACACGGGCGCGTTCGCCGAGGTCTACTACAAGGACGCCGCCGACGTCGAGAGCGCGACGGACGTCTCCGTCGACGAGACCGGGACGACGGTGGCCGGCATCGACCAGACGATGACCGTGGTCCCGAGCAAGGTCCTCGCCGGCAAGAACCGCTACGCGACGGCGGCGGCCGTGTCCCGGGAGGCCTTCCCCGAGGAGTTCTACGGGACCGTCGTCCTGGCCACCGGCGAGAACTGGCCCGACGCGCTCGTGGCCTCTCCGCTCGCGGGCGTGAGCTGGGCGCCGCTTCTGCTCACCCGCAAGGGCTCGCTGCCCGGGGAGACGCTCAACGAGATCCTGCGGCTGCAGCCGTTCGAGGTCGTCATCGTCGGCAGCTACGACGCCGTTTCGCTTGCGACCGAGGTGAACCTGAGGCTGCTCTCCGACGTGCCCGTCGTCCGGCGCCTCAACGGCCGCGACCGCTACGAGACGGCCGCGCTGGTCGCGCACGAGACTCTGGCGCGGATGTGGGAGGAGACGGCGGACGGCGCGATCGTCGTCTCGGGTGAGACTTACGCCGACGCGATGGCCGCGGGGCCGCCCGCCGTCTGGACGGGGACCCCGATCCTGCTCACGAGGAAGGACACGCTCCCGGCCGTGACGGCCAGGTGGCTGAAGAAGCGGAAGGTGTCCGAGACGCTCGTGGTCGGCGGCACGGCCGCGGTCGGCAAGGGCGTCGCCGCCCAGCTGCCGGACGTCACGCGCGTGGGGGGCAGGAACCGCTACGGCACGGCCGTGGCGCTCGCCCGTCACAGCGCTTCGGAGTACGGGATGTCGACGCAGATGTTCGGTGTGGCCTCCGGCGAGGACTTCCCCGACGGGCTCGTCGCCGGGCCGCTGCTGGGCTGGCAGGGGCGCTGCCTGCTGCTCATGCGCGCGTGGCAGCCCTCCGGCGAGACGCTCTCCTTCCTCGGCAGCTCCGAGGTCGCGGGCCTGACGTTCTTCGGCGGAGAGGCGGCCCTGGCCCCGTGGGTCGTCGACGAGCTGCTGGACGCCGCCGGGCTGCCGCCTGTCTATGGCTGGGACGACGGGGACTGGGACGACTTCTAGCAGGCGCAGGCGACCGGGCAGAGGCGCCGAGCCTGCGAGATACGCCACCGCCGCCGCGGTCCGCGCAGGGCCGCGGCGGTGACGTCTTCGCCCCCCGCCGCGCCCCGCGCTTGTGCTACCGTGCGGACCGGGGGAGGACGAGGCTTGGAGGGCCGCGTTGGCGGACGACACCGAGGACAAGCGCCCGGCCGGCTACGCGGATGCCGGCGTCGACACCGGGGCGGGTGCGCGCGCGGTGGAGGAGATGCGCGAGGCGGTGCGCTCCACCTACCGGCCTGAGGTCATCGGCGACATCGGGGGCTTCGGCGGATCGTTCGCGCCACGGCTCGAGGGGATGCGCGAGCCGGTGCTGGTGTCCGGCGCCGACGGGGTGGGCACCAAGCTCAAGCTCGCGCAGTTGCTCGACCGCCACGACACCGTCGGCATCGACCTGGTGGCGATGTGCGCGAACGACGTCGTGGTCTCCGGCGCCGAACCGCTGTTCCTGCTGGACTACATCGCCATCGGCAAGCTGGTTCCGTCCAAGGTCGCCGCGATCGTCGAGGGTGTCGCCCAGGGATGCCGGCAGGCGGGCTGCGCGCTGCTCGGCGGCGAGACCGCGGAGCACCCCGGCGTGATGCCCGCCGAGGACTACGACCTGGCGGGCTTCTGCGTCGGCGTGGCGGAGCGCGAGCGGATCGTCGACGGGTCGAGGATCGTGCCGGGCGACGTCGTGCTCGGCCTGGCCTCCTCGGGCGCCCACTCGAACGGCTACTCGCTGATCCGCCGCGCGCTGGTGGAGGGCCGCGAGGGCGAGCTGGGCATCGAGCGCCTCGACCTGGACGGCAGGACGCTGGGCGAGGAACTGCTGACGCCGACCCGCATCTACGTGCGCTCCGTGCTGGGGCTCCTCGCCGACGGCGCCGACGTCAAGGGGATGGCGCACATCACCGGAGGGGGCATCAGCGAGAACCTGAACCGCGTGCTCCCGGAGGGCACCGACGCGCTCGTCGCGCGGTCCGCCTGGCGCAGGCCACGCATCTTCGAGCTGCTCGCGCACGCGACCGGACTGCCCGAGGACGAGCTGTTCCGCACGTTCAACATGGGCGTCGGCTTCGCGCTCGTGCTCTCCGCATCCGACGCGGCGCAGGCAGCGGCCGCGCTGCGCTCCGCCGGAGAGCGGGTCTACGAGATCGGGGAGATCGTCGAGGGCAAGGGGGAGGTCGTCTATGAGTGAGTGGCACGACGATGGCCGCAGGATGCGCGTCGGCGTCCTGATCTCCGGCGGCGGGACCAACCTGCAGGCGATCCTCGACGCTGCCGACGACGGCCGGCTGGACGCCGAGGTGGCCGTCGTCGTCGGCAATCACGCCGATGCCTACGGGCTCACCCGCGCCGAGAACGCCGGCGTGGCGGCGGTCTTCCTCGACCGCGCGGCGTTCCCGACGCCGCGTGCGTACAACGACGCGCTGCTCGAGACCCTGCACGCGCACCACGCGGACGTCGTGGCGATGGCCGGGTACATGCGGCTCCTGGGCCGCCGGGTGCTCGAGGCGTATCCCGAGCGCGTGCTGAACATCCACCCGGCGCTGCTGCCGGCCTTCCCCGGCCCCGCCGGCATCCACGACGCCTTCGAGCACGGTGTGAAGGTCACCGGCGTGACCGTGCACTTCGCCTCCGAGCGCTTCGACGAGGGCCCGATCATCGCGCAGGAGGCCGTGCGCGTTGCCGAGGACGACACGGTCGAGTCGCTCGAGGCCCGCATCCACGAGGTCGAGCACGCCCTCTACCCGCGGGTGCTCCAGCTGCTCGCCGAGGACCGTCTCGTGATCGAGGGGCGGCGCGTGCGGATCGGATAGCGGATCGCGGCAAGGCTCGTCCCCGGGGGCAGCAAGGAACCGGTAAGGTTCCGGTAAGGCCTTCGGGTCAGGCTCGATGCGCGGCGCGACCGAGGGGGGAGCGTCGCGGCACGATCCCGCCACGTCGAGAGGGGGACTCGACATGGACTGGGAGCGCTTCGTACGCGAGGGTGCTCTCCACCGGAACGACCGCGAGTCGGAGTCCATCACGGACGCGCTGATACGCCGCGCCTGGAGCGACGTCGTCGATTCCCGCACCGCTCTGGCGGTGCGCGACTACGGCCGCGGCCACGACGGCCTGGAGCACGCGCTCGCTCACGCGGTCGAGGCGTACGCGGCCGCGCACGGGTACGATCGCGGGCCGGCCTGGACCTTCGTCGCCTGCCGCGAGATCGCCGTGCTCGCCTTCGGAGACCCGGCGGCGGCGGCGTTCGAGCAGAACGAGCGCTTCGGCGGCCTGCTTCGGGACTGGTCCGGGGATGCCCGCGCCGCCGAGGAGTCCGCGCAGCGATGCGTGGATGCCGTCTCGGCCTTCGCGGCGCTCGTCGAGAGCAGGCTCCGCACACGCTGACGCCCGGCCTCGTCAGGCTCCCGCCGGGCCGCTCAGGACCCCCGTTCCGCGTCCGCCGAGCGGCGCCGGCGCCCCTTCCGTTCGGCTATACTCACGGCGTCGGGGCGCGGCCGGAGGGGCCGCGACACGCGGGAGAGGGGTTCAATGGACCGGGTGAGGATTCAGCGCGCCATCGTCTCCGTTTCCGACAAGACCGGCGTGGTGGACTTCGCGCGCGAGCTGCAGGCCATGGGAGTCCAGCTCGTCTCCACCGGCGGCACCGCCGCCGCGCTGTCCGAGGCAGGGATCGCCGTCATCCCCGTCGAACAGGTCACCGGCTTCCCCGAGATGATGGAGGGCCGGGTGAAGACGCTGCACCCGAAGGTCCACGGCGGGCTGCTGGCGGACCGCTCCAAGCCCGAGCATCTCGCCCAGGCGGAGCGCAACGGGATCGGCCTGATCGACATGGTGGTCGTGAACCTCTACCCCTTCGAGGCCACGGTCTCCAAGCCCGGCGTCGCCCTCGAGGACGCGATCGAGAACATCGACATCGGCGGGCCTTCGATGCTGCGCAGCGCGGCCAAGAACTTCGCCGCCGTCACGGTCGTGGCCGACCCGGCGGACTACGACTCCGTCCTGGCGGAGATGCGCGCGAACGGCGGGACGACCGGCTTCGAGACGCGGCGCCGCCTGGCCGTGGAGGCGTTCAAGCGGACCTCGGCGTACGACGACGCGATCTTCCGCCACCTCTCGCCGCGGGAGCCCTTCCCCGAGGAGCTGCGGTTGCGTCTGCTGCGCGTCCAGGGTCTGCGCTACGGCGAGAACCCGCATCAGGAAGCCGCGTTCTACCGCGACGCGGAAGCCGCCGAGCACACTCTGGCGCGCGCGGAGCAGCTTCACGGCAAGGAGCTCAGCTACAACAACATCCTCGATGCCGACGGCGCGTGGGCTGCGGTCGCCGAGTTCGACGCCCCGGCCTGCGTGATCGTCAAGCACACGAACCCCTGCGGGGTCTCCGTCGCGGAGGACCTCCTGACCGCGTACCGCTACGCGCACGAGTCCGATCCCGTCTCGGCTTTCGGCGGCGTCATGGCGTTCAACAGGTCCCTGACGCGGGACGTGGTCGAGGCCATCGACGACAACGGCCAGTTCGTCGAGGTGATCGTGGCGCCGGAGTACGCGCCCGACGCGCTCCGGTCCCTATCCGAGAAGAAGAACCTCCGGCTCCTGCGCACCGGCGGGGTCCTGCCGCTGACGCGACGCGGCCACGACATGCGCAAGGTCGAGGGCGGCATGCTGGTGCAGACCTTCGACGTGGCCGCCGAGGACCCGTCGGCGTTCAAGGTCGTCTCCAAGCGGCAGCCCACGGGCGACGAGTGGACGCAGCTGCTCTTCGCGTGGAAGGTGGCCAAGTCGGTGAAGTCCAACGCGATCCTGCTCGCGCGCGGGACCGCCACCGTGGGCGTGGGCGCGGGACAGATGAGCCGTGTGGACGCGGCGAGGATCGCGGTGGAGAAGGCCGGCGAGCGCGCGCACGGGTGCGTGTGCGGGTCCGACGCGTTCATGCCGTTCCCCGACTCGCTCGAGGTCGTGGGCGAAGCCGGGTGCAGCGCGGTCATCCAGCCCGGGGGCTCGATGCGCGACCAGGAGGTCATCGACGCCGCGGACGCGCTCGGCATGGCGCTGGTGTTCACGGGGTACCGGCACTTCCGCCACTGACCGCGAGCGTCCGGCGCGCACGCGGGCACTACCGCCCAGAGAAAGAGAGCCGGTCCGGGGAGTCCCCGGCCGGCTCTCTTCTTCGTCGGCAACGGGTCGCCCCGCGACCGGAGTCGAGGGCTAGTGCTTCTGCAGCCACGACCACAGTACGCGCAGGCCGTCGTAGCCTCCTACCTTGCGGTAGACCCGCGGGTCGGGATCGACCATGTAGAAGACGGGAGGGGAATCGTTCGTGACCATCAGGATCGCGCCTGCGGCGGCGAGCTTCTCCTCGTCGGTCTTGGCCTGGGAGCCCAGGAGGTACAGGGCGTAGACCAACAGGCGGGCGTCGACGGCCTCCATGTCGATCTTCTTGCCGTACTTCTTCTTGAGCTTCTCGAACTCCGGCGTGGTCTGCGCGCAGACGTCGCAGGACGGCGAGTAGACGTAGATGACGGTCGGCTTGTCGAGGCGGTACTTCGCAAGCACGCCCTCACGCTCGCCGTCCCAGTCCTCGATGCCGCCTTTGAGGCGGTAGACCTTCTCGTACCCGTTGCGCACGAGCCACGAGGCCGCGGTCTTCGCCTTCGCGTCCTTGGATCCGTACACGACGATGGCCTCGTCCTCGGCCCACTTGCCGGCCTTCTCGGTGAACTCCGACATAGGCACGTTCACCGCTTCGGGGAGGCGCTCGAGCTCGAAGTCATCCTTCTCGCGCACGTCGACGATGACGGCTCCTGCCGCGGCCAGCTTTCTCAGCCGCTTGCCGTCCACGGCCTCGACCGCGGCGAGATCGAGCTCGTCCTCGGGCTCCACCGTGGAGGTGGCGACCGCCGCGGGCTTGGCCGGAGGCGCTATGCCCCCGGAAGGCGCCGGGTCGGGCGAGGTGGTCACCGGAAGGAGCGAGCAGCCGCTCGACAGCAGCGCACCGACGAGCAGCGCCGTGAGGACCGCGAGCAGCGGGCGGGACATCGTCCGGGCAGGCATCGATCACTCCCTCGTCAGGGGGGCGCGCACGTACGTCGTTGGTATCGGGAACAGGAGGGCGCGACTTGAGGGACCCGGGGCCTTCGGGGTGGAGCGTCACGGACGGAGGAACGGCGCCGCGAGCTCGACGCCCTCCTCGGCGAACCGCGCATGCAGCCGCGCCAGGAACTCGTCGCGCAGCGCGAACTGGCCGGCGTACTCGCTCACGTGCAGCACCACGTTCAGGATCACCCCGGCCGGCGTGAAGGCGCCCACGCGCGCGACGGGCTCTCTGTCGCTGGCGGCCGACGGGCTCTCGGCCGACACGGCGCCGGCGACCTCGGACGCGATCCGGCGTGCCGCCGCGACGTCGGTGCGGGGGTCGAGGGGCACCTCGACCACGAAGGCCATCCGGGCCTCCGGGCGCGAGAAGTTCACGAACGTGGCCGCCGCGAGCCTCGCGTTCGGCACGACGGCCACGTTGTTCGCCGGCTGGAGCAACGAGGTGTATCGCCACGTGATGTCGATGACGGTCCCTTCCACCTCCGTGTCGAGGATGCGGATGAAGTCGCCGGGACATATCTTCCTTGATGCCGCCACGGTCAGGCCGGCGAAGAGGTTGCCCAGCGTGTCCTGGAGCGCCAAAGCGACGGCCAAACCTCCTACGCCCAGCGCGGTGAGCAGGGGAGTGATGGAGACGCCGAGCCCGTTCAGCGCCAGCAGGGCGCCGATCGAGATCACGACGATGCGTGTGAGGTTCACGAAGATCGAGGTCGAGGGCAGCGGCGTGTCCTCTCGGCGCATGTAGACGCGCACCAGTCCCGAGGACAGGCGCACGGCCGCCAAGGTCGCGGCGGCTACGGCGCCGGTGAACAGCCAGCGCATCGCGAGCGCCTCGGCGCGCGGTGACAGGCCGGCGGAGACGACGGCGAAGTACGCGCCGGCCAGGGCGCCCAGCGCCGTGGGCATCCCCCGCACGGCGCGCGCGGCCGCGGCGGTGCCGACCCAGCCGCGGCGGCTGCCGGAGCGCTCGATCGCCGAGTGCATCAGGGCGTCGACAAGCCCGCCGGCCAGAGCGCCGGCCGCGACGAGCGCGGCAGGCAGGATGAAGCGTTCGAACAGCGGGTCCATCCGGGCCGGCCTCCCGATCGAAGTCACGCGCAACATGCTAGCGCAACGCCACCGGGAGACGCGCGCCCCGCCTCGCGATCCTGCGGCGCGCCGGCCCGGGCCCCTCAGACCCTCGGCGGGACGCCTTCCATCAGCAGGTCGTTGAGCATGTCGAGGTCGTGCGAGAGCATCCGCGTGATCAGGAAGTCGGTGCGGACCTTCTCCTTGGCGGCGCGGCCGAGCTCCGCTCCGAACCCCGGGTCCTCCATGATCCGCCGGACGTTGCGCACGAACCCCTCGAAGTCGTCCGGCGCGGAGAGCAGACCGGTCTTCTCGTGCTCGATCTGCAGCGGTATGCCGCCCACGGTGGTGGAGACGACCGGTTTGGCCTTCCACATCGCCTCGGTGACGGTGAGCCCGAAGCCCTCCCGGCTGGACTTCTGCGTCACGACGGCCGCTCCGCGCTGAAGTGCGTTGACCTCGGCGTTGCTGGCGTCGGTGACCAGGATGACATCGCCCGACTCGCGCATCTCGATCGTGTCTTCCACGACCTGCTGGTAGATCTGGATGCCCTCGGGATCGTCGGAGGCCATCGACCCGCACAGCACGACGCGGCAGTCGAAGTCGTCGCGCAGGCGCTTGAACGTCTCGATGACCCCGGGCATGTCCTTCCACTTGTCGAAGCGGCTCACCTGCAGGATGTAGGGCTTGTCAGCCGGGACCCCGAGCTTGAAGAGGTGCAGCGCGATCTCGTCCTCCTCCATGTCCCGGTTCTTCAGCGCCAGCGGGTCTATGGCGGGGTGCTGGATGACGTGCTCGTTCGGCAGGTCCTTCTGCACGTAGTCCTCGTGCGACACCACGACCCGGTCGTAGCGCAGGATGAACGGGGCGAGGAACTCCCATAGGTCGGAATGGGGGTTGGTGAGGTCGACGTGGCAGCGCCAGATCCAGGGCTGCCTCTTGGCGTAGAAGCGTATGAGCGGCAGCGGCTGCGGGTCGTGGATGATGATGATGTCGTCGTCGAGCTTGGCGTACGTGGCGAAATCGCCGTTGTTCATCACGTAGAGCTTCTTCATCTCCTCGGTGAGGTCGAAGTCCTGGCCGTGCAGCCCGTTGTGGAACTGCTTGGTGATGTTGAAGAAGTCGACCGGGCCCGGCACGATGCGCCAGTCCGCGTCGATACCGATGTTGTTCATGAGCGGCACGAACGTCTGGAGCATCTCGGCCACGCCGCCGCCGTAGTACGTCGCGTTCACGTGCATGACGCGCTTGCCGTACAGTTTGCGCGCCTTGGCGTGCAGGCTGCCGATCACCTCTTTGCCGACGATAGGCAGGTAATCCTCAACGATCAGCATCGCTGCCCCCCCGTGTTTCCACGACGGCCCGGCGGGCCCGCACCTAGGACCTCACGAGCCCCTCGGCGGGCTCCCGGTCCCCTTCGGCGGCCAGCTCCCACAGGAGCATCCGCGCGTCGTCCACCGAGGAGAGGCTGTAAGCCGCACGCGACGGTCCCCGGCCGACGCGAATCGTCCATGCCCACTCCGGCGCCGCCTCGAACAGGTCCTCATCGGTGCGGTCGTCGCCCATCGCGAGGATGAACTGGGGTTCCGCCCGCTCCATCCACCGGTGCGCCGCTTGACCCTTGTTCACGCCCTGGTTCTTGACCTCGAGCACCTTCTTCCCCTCGAGCAGGCCCAGCCCCATCTCGCCGGTCATCCCGACGAGCGTCTCCTTGAGCTCGCTCACCCGGGTGCCCGCCATGTCCGGGTGCGCCTTGCGGAAGTGCCACACCAGGGAGAAGTCCTTCTCCTCGATGAAGGAGCCCGGCGTGCGGTCCGTGAACATCTCGAGCAGCGGGCGCACCCGTTCCTTCCACGCGTTGGTCAGAGGGCCGCTGGTCACCCACTCGCCCTCGCGGCTCCGCAGCCACGCGCCGTGCTCCGCGGCGAGCCGCACCGGCAGTTGCCCGAGCCACTCCTCCAGCGTCGAGCGTTCGCGCCCCGAGACGATCGCCACGTCGTTCTTCTTGTCGTCGGCAAGGCGCTCGAGGAGCTGAAGCAGCTCGGGGTCGGGCCTGACGTTCTCCGGGCGCGCGGCGATACCCATCAGCGTGCCGTCGTAGTCCAGCACGAGGAGCCGCTTGGGCGCTCGGGCGTAGGAGTCCGTGAGCGCCTGCCGGCGCTCCGCGGAGAGCAGCTTCTCGTCGTACTCGTCCTGGAGGCGCTTCGTCACCCGCAGGCTCTGCAGGAAATCCTCGGCCCAGCGCTGCACGTCGTAGCGGCGCAGCCGCCGGTGCATCGCTTCGTTGCGCGCCCGCTGCTCGTCCTCGGGCATCGTGAGGGCGGCGTTGAGCGCCTCCACCGTCGCGTCGCGGTCGTTCGGGTTGATGATGAGCGCCTCGCCGAGCTCCTTGGCGGCACCGGCCATCTCCGAGAGGACCAGCACGCCCAGGCCGTCCTCGGCGCTGGCGGCGACGTACTCCTTGGCCACCAGGTTCATCCCGTCGCGAAGCGGCGTGACCATCGCCACGTCGGCCGCGGCGTACAGCCCCACCAGGCTGTGGAAGGGCAGCGACCGGTAGAGGTAGCGCACGGGCGTCCAGTCCATCGTCGCCCAACGCCCGTTGATGTAGCCGACCAGCTCGTCGACCTGGCGCTTGAGCGCCCGGTAGTGCTCCACGCGTGTTCGCGACGGCACGGCGACGCACACGAGGTTCACCTTGTTGCGCCACTCCGGATGCCGCTCGAGCAGCGAGTCGAAGGCCCGCAGGCGATCCGGGATGCCCTTCGTGTAGTCGAGGCGGTCCACGGAGAGCACGAGTTTGCGCTGACCCGTCTGCCGGGAGACGCGCTCGGCCTCGCGCCGCACCCTGCTCTCGAGCGGGGCCTTGGCATAGCGCGTGAAGTCGATGCCGATCGGGAACGCGTCGGCGTTCACGATCCGGTCGCGGAAGGCGATGCGTCCGAACTGGTCCTCGGCGCCCAGTATCCTCCGGCAGCTCGCCAGGAAGTAGCGCACGTAGTCGTACGTGTGGAAGCCGACGAGGTCCGAGCCGAGCACCCCCTCGAGCAATTCGGCGCGCCAGGGCAGCATGCGGAAGATCTCGAAGACCGGGAAGGGGATGTGAAGGAAGAAGCCGATGCTCGCCTCGGGCAGCCGGTCGCGGAGCATCCCAGGGAGCAGCATGAGCTGGTAGTCGTGCACCCAGATCGTGTCGCCGGGCTCGGCGACCTCGAGCACCGCGTCACGGAACTTGCGGTTGACCCGTTCGTACGTGGCCCAGAAGCCAGGGTCGAACTGGGCGTACTGGGTGAAGTGGTGGAAGAGCGGCCAAAGGGCCTTGTTCGAGAACCCGTGGTAGTAGTGCTGGATGTCGTCGGCGGTCAGGAAGACCGGTTGGGCGTGGTGCTCGTCGAGCAGCCGGTCGCGGATGTGCTCCTTCTCGGCGGCGTCCAGACGCCCCGCCGGGACCTCCGCCCAGCCGATCCACAGGCTGTCGCCCCCGTCGTGGTACGAGGCGACGGCGGTGGCCAAGCCGCCGACGGTGCGCCGGAAGTGCAACTGTCCCCGGCGTTTGTCCACATTGACGGGTAAGCGGTTGGAGACGATCAGGAGTCGGGACATGGCGGGTCGGGGGTCTTTCCTCCTGCCGCGTGATTCGGGAATCGGTATCCCCTATTCTTCCCTAAACGCCGTCCGCGTGCAGGGACTGAGCGTACGACCAGGTCAAAAGGGGAGTATCGGCCGCTCTTGGGGGAGGAAGGGGATCGTGGAGCCGTCCGGGAGGACGTCGCCGAGCGGTTTGACCCTCTTCCGAGCCGTCCGTTAGACTTCGTGTGCTCCTCGGCCGGGCGGTCGAGCCGGGAAGCGGTCGTGGGCCGTTAGCTCAGTTGGCAGAGCAGGGGACTTTTAATCCCAAGGTCGCAGGTT